>JACIWT010000002.1 GCA_014360825.1 Chloroflexota bacterium
CTGATCCAAAACCACAAAGGCCATTGTGAGGAGAATGCACATGTCGAACGCTCTCACCGCACCGATGACGATGAATTCTACATCCCCAGAGCGCTTGCTATTCACAGCGAGCGGGATTTGCTCGATGAAGCCCTGGGCTATCTCTACTACTACAACAACGTGCGAGAACACTCCTCTCTGGGCTACCAAACACCCTTTGCCCACCTCAAGGAGCAACTGCCAGAGATCGATGAGAACATCAGGTTGGTCGTACCTTTTATGCTCGACAAAGTCGCCGTTGAACTAGGCCCTTGGAGTGGATACCATGTGCTGGCACAGCACCCCCTGTGCCCGCCTCTCTTTGGGGTGGCGATCACGGAAAGAGAGCTCCAAATCGCTGTAGAATAGGTGGCAGGCCCAGGAGTAAGAAATTTGCTGCTGCTTGGCAGGCTGCGCTGGCGGCTAACCCGTAGCGTTCTGCTACATAGCCGTAAATGAGGCCCAATAGCCCTGTCGCTACCATCAGGGTTAGCAGCACTGCCCAATACATTGCTGCTCCAGTGATCACGTATATGCCTTGCGCTAAGCCGAACAAGGCTGCTGCTGCGGTCAAGCCCTTCTCCCGCTGCAAGAATCCGCGGAAGAATAGCGCTTCTACAAGCGGCGTGATGAATACCGCCCTTTCAACCAATACGAACAGATCCTTTGACCCATAGAATCGCTCACCCGTTGCTCCGAAGAACGAGGGCGCAAATAGTACGAATGGAAGCCCTACCAGCGCGCCGATTGCCAGCCCCTGTATCACTTTCGATAGGCTGTAATCCACTGGCAATTGGCGGCGGTCGGCGTAGAGGAGCACCCCAGCCAATAGCACTAACCTAAGCAGTGCCAACCGCAATTGCGGATCGAAGTTCCAGGTGGCCAGACCCACACCTACAAACGCAGCGAACACCAAGTAAGGGTCCATACGCGAACTCGCTGATGAGAATGGTCCTATAGGAGGTGTTCGTTGCGAAGTCTCCGCACTCAGATCTGATAGGCGGCTTCGTCGTCCAGAGCGAGACGGGCGTTTGGCAGTCATGGCCTTATTTCTAAAACCTTTCGGGCGGCCATCAAGGTATACTCGATGTCTTCACCCTCGATGCCGTAGTGTGTCACCGCCCGTACCTTGGCCCCGCCTATGGACAACATCTTCACCCCTTCGCGAGCCAACTGCTCAACGAAAGCGGTTGCCGTCACCTTGCGGCTATGCACTTCGAAAATCACGATGTTGGTTCGTACCGTGTCGGGGTCCAAAGTGATGCCTGGCAAAGCGCTTAATCCCTCGGCCAACCGCCGCGCGTGAGCGTGGTCGTCCGCCAGTCGCTCTACCATTGTCTCTAAGGCCACTAACCCTGCGGCGGCCAAGACCCCGACTTGACGCATCCCTCCCCCCACCATCTTGCGATTCCGCCGTGCGCGCTCGATGAATTCTTGCGAGCCGCATAGTATCGACCCCACCGGGCAGGACAATCCCTTGGAGAGACAGAACATTACTGAGTCTGCGGGGGCTGCCAGGTCCTGTGCCTCGACACCCAAAGCGATTGCCGCATTGAAAATCCGTGCCCCGTCCAGATGCAAGGACAGTCCATGCCGATGGACTAACTCACCTACTGCCTGCATGTAGTCCACTGGTAAGACTGCCCCACCGCAACGATTATGCGTGTTCTCCAGGCATACCAGGCGGGAGATAGGATAATGTACATCGGGCGCACGGATGGCTGCCTCAAGGCTCTCCAGAGGCAGCGTACCATCGGGCCGGTTGGGGACAAGGCGAGGCTGTATTCCCCCCAGCGCTGCTGCGCCACCTACCTCATACATGAACGTGTGAGCCTGATCACCCATGATGACTTCATCACCGCGCCCGCAATGGGTGAGAATGGCTACTAAGTTGCCCATCGTGCCGCTGGCAACGAACAGTGCTGCCTCCTTGCCCATCCGCTGCGCTGCAACTTCCTGCAGTCGGTTGACCGTAGGGTCTTCACCGAAAACATCATCTCCCAGTTCTGCCTCGTACATAGCACGGCGCATCTCGGGTGTAGGTAGAGTGACCGTATCACTGCGCAGATCCACTACTCGCACCGTAGGCCTCCTCCAAGAATGCACTCGCAGAATAGATCCGGCTTTAGCACAACCGGCTTTCCTTGCCCATGGCTCAGGCTGTGTTCAGTAATTCCTCAATCTTCTGTGGGTTATAGCCGATGACCATCTGGCCATCGATTAAGATCACCGGCACTGATCTTTGTCCCGAGATCTCCACCATCTCACGTGCACGTTCTCGGTCTTGCAATACATCGTAATTAGTATACATAATCCCTTTGCCATCCAGCAGCGCTTTCGTCTTGGCGCACCAAGGACAGGTAGACGCGGTGTAAATAATGACTTTTTTCTGACGACCTTCGGTCATGATTGGACTCCTTTCAATGTGGGCGAAAGCGATCCCCAAGGGAGGATCTAGCGGGCGTTACTTTGAATTTTACACAGAGGTAAAAGAAAAGCAAACCACAAGGCACGAAGGAACTCTCATTGTGACATAACGTATCATTGATTGACTCGCGACCGAAAATGCGGTATCCTTTTGGTAGCGAGGGCCATCTTCAAATGGAAGACTACAGGCTGCGCCAATGTGAATATTTGCTCAGCATCAGCCGGGCGATGACCTCCAAACTGGATTTGTCGTCGCTCCTGCAACTAATCATCGAAAGCAGTGTTGAAATCCTGCGGGGGCAGGCCGGGCTCATTGCCCTGCGAGATCGCAATGGCCAGTTTCGAGTCGCTGCCAGTTATGGCCTACCTTATCACGCTATCCCCCTCTTCAGCCCTCTGCTAATTGACATTCCCTCTTATCCCTCCCTCTCGTCTGGGGGGCGATGGCACATCCCCAACCTTCGCTACAGGTTGGAGTTGGCCACGACGGCAGCAGGTATTGGCCTGCGTCAGGTTGTTGCTTTGCCTTTGAGCATTGAGGATGAACTCATTGGCGTCATTTATGTTTTCCGTGCTTTTGACACCGCCTTTTCGACCAACGATCGTAAAGTGCTGGCCAGTTTCGCTGACCAGGCAGCCATCGCCGTGCGCAATGCAAGCCTTTACCAAGCGGTAGACGAAGAGCGTCGCCGGCTTGACGCCATTCTCCGGCACAGCGCTGATGGGATCATGATTCTGGATTCGCAACGCCGCATTGAGACCATGAACCACGCTTTAGCCCGCATGACCGGCTGGCTGCCTGAAGAGGCCATTGGCCAACCTTGCCAGCGGGTCTTGGCATTGCGCAATCGTCAAGGGGTAGATCTATGCGCCTCTCAGTGTCCCTTGCGAGACGTCTACGGCCGAGAGACTCTCCACGTGGAAGGCGAGATTGTGCGCCCAGAAGGTGTTACCACCAGCGTTAGCATCACCTACACGCCCCTCTTCGATGCAAGCGGTGAATTAGTTAACATTATCGGAAACGTGCAGGACATCACCCGTTTCCGTGAGGCTGAGGAGATGAAAAGCACGTTCATCTCCGCCATCTCCCACGAGCTCAAGACCCCGGTGGCACTCATCAAAGGCTATGCGGGTACGCTGCGTCGTGAGGACGCACAATGGGATACCGCTACTTTGCGCGAGGGCTTATCTATCATTGAAGAGGAAGCCGAGCATCTGGACCATCTGATCAACAATCTCTTAGATGCCTCGCGTATTCAGGCCGGGACGCTCAAATTGCAGTTGAGTGAGGTGAACCTCTCTCAGATTGCAGCGAAAGTCGTGGAACGTTTCCAGACTCAAACCAAAATTCACCAGATCTACCTGAACTTTCCATCGGATTACCCGTTTGTCTTAGCCGACGAGGAGCGCATGCGCGAGGTGTTCGGTAATCTCCTAAGCAATGCCATCAAATACTCACCCGATGGGGGAGACATTATCGTGGGTGGCTGGGCCGACAAGAACTGGGTTTATGCTTATGTGGCCGACCAGGGCGTTGGTATTAGCGCAAAGGAACAGGCGAGATTGTTCGAACCATTTTATCGCGTGGACTCAGTGACCACCCGCCGCACACATGGAGTGGGCTTAGGACTTTTCCTGGTGCGCGCCATTGTCGAAGGTCACGGGGGACGAGTATGGGTGGAGAGTACGCCGGGGAAAGGCTCGACCTTCACCTTTATGTTACCCCGGAAAGGAACGGAGACTGGGTGAGTTTTTCCATTCGTAAAAGCGGATCTTAGGCACTGGGGAGGGGAACCTGTGGCAGAGATGAGGATATCGCCGCCTGAGAAAAAACTCGTTCTCGTGGTGGATGACGAGCCTCGCATGGTGCGCTTCGTGCGCATGAACTTGGAATTAGAAGGTTACCGCGTTAGTGAGGCGTCGAATGGTTTGGAGGCTATTAACAAGGTGCGCGAGGAGTTGCCGGATCTGGTGATCCTAGATGTGATGATGCCTGATATGGACGGTTTTGAAACGCTGGAGCGTATCCGCCAGATCTCCAGTGTCCCCGTCATCATGCTTACTGTCCGCGCTGATGAGGAGGATAAGGTGCGTGGGCTGGAGTTGGGGGCAGACGATTATGTTACCAAACCTTTCAGCCCTCGCGAACTTACCAGTCGGGTGAGAGCGGTGCTGCGACGTGCGGAAATACCTGCACCGGTTGACAAAACTGCGATCCAGATTGACGAGGACCTAACAGTAGACTTCCAACGGCGTGAGGTGATCGTGCGGGGGCAACGCGTCCACCTGCGTCCCACCGAGTATCGGCTGCTTTATCACCTGGTGAATAATGCTGGCTGGGTGATGACTCACGAGATGCTGCTCTCGAAAGTGTGGGGCTACGAATACCGTGATGATACCCAATTGCTGCGCCTCTACATCACCTATCTGCGCCAGAAAATTGAGCCCGATCCCTCCAACCCCAAGTACATTTTCAACGAGCGGGGGGTGGGGTATCGGTTTGTGGATTTTCGGAAAACGCAGTAAAGGCCCCGCACCCCACCCATTGGGTGCCGAGAAGCAGAGCCTGCCGTCTCTACACCCCCGCTTGTCCCAAGATCACGCGCTTGCTGCCAAGGATTCGTGAAAGTGCTTCCCCTTGTACACAGACCGTATCCCGTCCACGAGTTGAGAACTGGCGCCTCTTTTAGGGATAAAGCCATAGGCCCCCGCTTGCCCAGCAGCCAGCAGGTTCTCCCTGTCATCGTACTGGGTCAAGATCAGGACTTTAGCCCGAGGACATTCCTTGCTGATCTGTTTCGCTGCTTCCAGCCCACTCATTATCGGCATCACTATGTCCATCAGTACTACATCGGGGAACAACTGGAGCGTTTTCTTGACCGCCTCTTGGCCATCAGTGGCTTCTCCCACCACCTCCATATCTCTCTGAAGGGTGAGCACAGCACGAATTCCCTCTCTGACCACAGTATGGTCATCTACCACTAGGACTTTGATCCTCTCGGTCACTGTTTCCAACAGCCTTTGGATTCGGGGCACAAGCATGGCCGGCTCAATCGGCTTGGTTACATAATCTTCGGCTTCCATCTGCATCCCCTCGTCCCGCCTCCACCCTTTGACGAGCTGCTTCTCAGGAGGAGCATCAATTACTAGGAGCGGCAAGTCCTTAGTCCTGGGATCATGTTTGAGCCATTGATGGAACGCAAATGCGTCTCCACGAGGGGTGATTGTACCGAGTACAACGGCATCGAATTCTTCCCCTTTGATCACATCCTGTGCCTGCGCTTTGCTGCCAGCGGTGCTCACTCGGTAAGATCTGGCTTCTAAGGTCACCCGTAAAGCGTCCACAAATTCAGGCTCGTCATCTATGACTAAGATCCTTTGTTGGGTTTTCATGTTCATTTTCCTCCTTTGAACTGATATGACTTTGAAAAAACACGCCGTTTACAAGTCCGCTGCCTCTAAGATCTCTGGCACAACCCTCTCATTCCCCACAGCCATAATGTGTACCCCGTGACACAACTTTTCCTCTTTGATTGCTTTTATGGTCCTCGCAGCGATCTCAATCCCTTTCTGAAGGCCTTTGCCCTTTTCCACACCAGCGAACTCATCTATTATGAATTGAGGAACAATAACTCCCGGGACATTCTCATTCATATATCGGGCCATCCTTGCGGAGGCCATGACTATAATGCCTGCCAAGATCTTGACCTGAAACTGAGAGGCGAACTGCATAAATCTACGCAGGCTGTCTAAGTCATATATGCCTTGGGTCTGAAAAAATTGAGCTCCCGCAACAACCTTCTTTTCGAACTTAATGAGTTGTGGCTCAATGAAGTCTGCTGCGGGATGAACAGATGCACCTATGCAGAATTCCGGAGTGCCCTTGAGGTCGTTCCCACCCATATCTTTACCAGATTCCATAATTCTGATCATTTTCAGCAATTGCACTGAGTCTAGATCGAAGACAGGCTTTGCCTCCTTGTGATCCCCGACATCAATGGAATCGCCAGTGAGACAGAGCACATTCCGGATGCCTCGAGAGTACGCCAAGAGAAGATCTGCTTGGAGCGCCAGACGGTTGCGGTCACGGCAGGTTACCTGGAGGATCGGTTCACCACCTAGTTCCTTCACCAATAGACAGCCACCGAGTGATGGGAAGCGCATCACTGAACTCTGATGGTCCGTAACATTGATGGCGTCCACCTTATCTTTGAGCATTTCAATCAGATGAACCATCTCTGAGACGTCCGCCCCCTTAGGAGGACCGACTTCTGTGGTCACCAGGAATTTATCGGAGTTCAGTTTTTCCTCAAATAGCGATTTGGCCATTGCTCTCACCTGGTTCTACCTTGACCCTGCTCACTATTCTTCTTGGTCTAGGGATCGTTCGGAAGTTTCTGGGAGGATAATATCGGCGCATCTTCTCCAGTTGCCCTAATCTTTCCAGACGCCGGTAAATGAGGACCCAAGCACAGTCTATTTCTCTATTCGCCTCACATTTGCCGTTTTTGGTGCCGGCGCAGGGGCCATTGAGTATGCCCTTTGTACATCGAGTGATGGGACAAATACCTGCTGTTTCGTCCAACCTACAGTCCCCACAAGCGGCACACCGCTCATCCCAAATCCCCCATTCGCTGGTCATGCCCATGAAAGAGGTGTTGACCCCGGGCAGGACGGGCGTATCGGGAAAACGTTCGGCGATGGCCTGTACTCCTATACCACATCCTAACGAAAGGACGGCATCTACCTCTGAGATCCTGTCTGCAACCAGGTCGAGAAACTCGAAATCGCACTGGCGTTTCACCGTGTATTCCACGAAATCGTGAACATTGGTCCCGCTTCTGGCCTGGGCAACCTGCAACGCGCCATGGAGAAAAGAGACCTCTCGTTCACCACCGGCACCGCAAACGGTCATACACGTGCCACAACCGAGGATTAGCACCTTCTCATAAGGTGCAATCATCTGCCCTATTTCTTCCAGCGGTTTCTGCTCTGCGACGATCAAATTCTCACCTCCTGCTTTATTGCTGCCGCCAAGCAAAGTCTGCCTATCTGCGCGGTAAAGTGATCCATCGCCATGACGGGGTCCTCATCCGTGGTTCGAAGGTGAAAAGTCTGCAGGCGCTCCGGTTCCAGGCCGAGTTGAATCAGCGCCTTTCTGACCTTCTCCACCCGCCGCAGTACCCAGAAGGCAGTGTTTTCCCGAGCACATTGCTCTCCGCACCCGGCAACGAAGACACCTTCCGCACCCATTTCAAAGGCGCGCAGTAGATGTTCTTCTTCCACCTTGGCTACACAGAGAACGGGTACTATCCAGATGCCGGCTTTCGCTTCCCTCCATAAACCAGCGAGCGCGCCTGTCCCAAAAAGCCCGTATTGGCAACAAAAACCTATGATCAGGGGTCTGTGCATCGTCTGCGCTGCAGACCGAAGGGCGTGATCCAATTCCTCGGCGATATGCCGCCGATCATGGGGTTTCCGTAAGATAAGAACTTTGGCTGGACATTGGGCAACGCATGTGCCACAGGCTAGACATTGGTCAGCAGGTATGTGCACCGTGCCGCCTTCATCCAGATAGGGCACGTGATAAGGGCAGGCTCGCAGGCAGGTGAGGCAAGTGGCACATCTGTCTTGGGATAGGATCTTTGCACCCATACCGCAACGCAAGCATCTTCTGGCCTCAGCGACCGCGGCTTCCCAGTTGTAGATCAATTCTACGGGCTGGAAGTTCCTCACCCTCGTTTCTGGAGTGAGCAGTGGCGGATCGAGTCGGCCAACCTTTTTAATCATCTCCACGGTTTTTGGCAGAAGATCACCACTCAGGGTTTCTTTTGTTTCTCTTTCGAGTGATGGGTATTTATGTTGGAGAAATTCGTCAATGCGAAAAGCGGCTTGTCTGCCGGTTGCTAAAGCCTGGGTCACGGTGGCTGGTCCGGTTACGGCATCTCCTCCTGCGAAAACCCCCTTCCGATTGGTGAGGAGCGTGACAGGGTCAATCTGTATGGTGCTGCCCCTGCCGATGCGGAGACGAAAATCATCAGGGATCTGGGGAGCCTGTCCGATTGCTGTGATCACTGTGTCGAATTCCATGTCAAATTCACTGTCTTGGATTGGCACTGGCCGTGGCCTGCCACTTGCATCCGGTTCGCCGAGCATCAAGCGTATGCAAGTTACTCGTAATTGTTTGTTCTCCCGTGCTATCTTGGTTGGCGTCACAAGGAAAAGGATCTTCACTCCCTCTTGTGCAGCCTGTTCCACTTCTGTTGGATCCGCGGGCATTTCTGCTTGGCTGCGACGGTAGAGGACCTTGACCTCGTTCGCGCCTAATCGAAGCGCGGTGCGGGCTGCATCTATGGCGACGTTGCCCCCACCTACCACCGCAACCCTTGGTCCCACCGAAGGTTTGAGTCCAAGATTAACTTCGCGTAGGAAGGTGGCCCCATCCACTACTCCAGGACTATCCTCTCCTTCGATGCCCATTCGGAGGCTTTGATGAGCGCCCACGGTGATGAAAATCGCCTTGTAGCCCATCTCAAAAAGCAGGTCCAGTGACACCACCCGGGTGTTTGTCCTGATTTCGACCCCCATTTGAATGAGCCGTTGGACTTCAGTATCCAGTACGTGGCGGGGAAGGCGGTATTGAGGGATGCCGACCCGTAACATGCCACCCAACTGCGAGTGGGCCTCGAAGATAGTGACTGCATAGCCCAGTTTTCTCAGATAATAGGCTGCGGCCAAACCTGCCGGCCCAGATCCCACGACAGCGACCTTTTCGTCATGGGTGGTGGTAGCCACCTCGGAGATCATTCTGTCGCCACCGAATTCAACAGCGAATCTCTTGAGTGCCCGGATGGCGACTGGCTTATCCACCTGTCCGCGTCGGCACGCGTCTTCACAAGGATGGGTGCACACGTAAGCACAGATAGAAGGGAAAGGGTTACCGTCCCGGATAACCTGCAGCGCTTCCATCACTCGCCCTTGAGCAATTAAGTCCACATATTCCCTGATTTCCATGTGTAGGGGGCAAGCGGTTTGGCAGGGCGGTATTAGGGTATCGTCCGTTGAGACCTTTTTGGCGGTATACGCGTCTGTTAGATGCATTTATCGCTCCTCGTCTTGCACTGGAGGAATATTGCACACCTTCGCTTGCCGGATAGCACAACCTCCATCCATCGCGCGGGCTCTTGTGCATTTCAAAAGGGCGAAAATGTCTCTACAAACTTCAAATGAGGGAACTCAACCATATAATAAGGGATCTTGTGATTCCCAGAAACGGGTTTTCCCCTGGAAATAGGAGAATGGAAACCCTGAATCCTACTGGAATAGGCTCCATTTCGGGGTGTGAAAGACCCGATCAAGATGTGAGAGGGATTTTATGAAGGGAATACTACAGGAGTAGGGCCAAAAGGATTGTTTTCGTTCCTACAAGGTCACGATGCCTTTGCGAATAGCATATCGGATGAGGTCCGCCTTGCGGTGGATATCCAATTTGGCCATTAGGCTGGTTCGGTATCCTTCCACTGTTTTGGGGCTGAGGACCAAGATATCTGCTATCTCGCGGGTAGTGCGTCCCTCAGCGATGAGTTTGAGCACTTCCCTTTCTCTGTCTGTCAACTGTTGGTAAGGATCATCCTTTTCCCACAGGGCTGCTCTCTGCTGATAGCCTTCGACAAAAACTCTGGCTGCTGAGGGGGAAAGGAAAGAATCCCCACGGTAAACAGCGCGGATCCCTAGAGCAAGTTCTGAAGATGCCGCCAGTTTACTAATGAAGCCCCGCGCCCCAGCCTCAATCATAGCGAAAATATGCTCTTGATCATCGTACTGCGTCAATGCTAATACTTTGGTATTTGGAAACTCCTTGTGTATCCTGCGCATCGCTTCTATACCGCTGATCATTGGCATGGCGATATCCATGAGCACTACATCTGGTAGAAGTTGCCTCACCTTCTCCAGGGCTTCCTTTCCATTGGATGCTTCGCCCACTATCTCTATGTCAGCAACGAGTGCAAGCAGAGAACAGATGCCATCTCGCACGATAGTGTGATCATCTACTACCAACACCCTTATTTTCCGCATCTGTTGTGCTCCCAATTAATGGAACCTCCGCGATGATCTTTGTCCCACGCCCCGGTTGCGACTGAACCGAGCAGGTGCCACCCACCAGGGTTACCCGTTCCTTCATGCTGAACAAGCCCACGCCTCGGCCTGTCTTTTCCACCTTGGTGATTTCCTGAACGTCAAAACCTTTGCCATCATCTTCAATGCGTAATACGCATCTCTGGGCGTCACACTCCAGGTCTATGAAGACGTTTTTCGCCTCCGAATGTTTTAGGATATTGTTTATGGCTTCCTGGGTGATGCGGAAAAGCGCTACTTCGATTTCTGATGGCAAACGCTCTCCTCCTCGGGCTTGCATAGATGCATTGATTCCCACGGGCTGAAGCCATGTCTCCACATAGCGCCGAATCGCTGGGAGGAGACCGAGTGTATCCAACAAAGTAGGACGGAGGTCGTTGATGAGTTTGTTGATCTCCAGACTGGCCTGCACCGCCAGGGAATGGGTCTTTTTCAACCCCTCCTTGATCCTGGCGTCTTTGATATCGCTCATCTCGGTCATCTCCATAATTGCTTGGAGATTCAGGGCTAACCCAGTGAGAGTCTGGCTGGTTTCGTCGTGTAGTTCGCGGGCGATCCTCTTTCGCTCTTCCTCTTGTGCCGTAAGGGCGTATTGAAGCAGCCTTTGGTATCTTTCTGTAGCATTGCTCAAACGTTCATATAGCCTGGCTTGTTCAATGGCCGTACCGAGTTGGTAACCGATTAAGTCCAAGAGGTACATATCCTCAGTGGCAAATTGACCTGGCATGTGGCTGGCGATATTCATTACACCTACTACTTTATTCTTTGCTCTTAGTGGGACACTGACAAACCCCTTCAGGCCTTCGGCACTCACGAGGTCGAGACGCGCTGCGCGAGGGTCTTCAGAGATGTCTCTTACCAAAATGGGTTCCCCGGTTTGGGCTACCTTCCCCGCTATTCCCTCCCCCAGGCCGAGTTGCATTTCCTCGACGTATTTCGCTGACAGGCCCCGTTGCACTTGGTAACGTAGTTTCTGAGTGCGTTCATCCAAGAGCAGGATCCCCCCGATCGTTCCGTTAACGATCTCCAGAACAGCATCTAGGGCCACATTCAGGACGGCGTCCAAATGTTGTAGCCCACTCACAGCGCTTGAGATGCGATTCAGGGCTAACAGTTGGTGGTGCCGTCTTAGGATCTCCCTTTCCAGTTCTCTTTCTGCCGAGACATCCCTTCGCATCTCGATCAGGGCATTAATACCACCGTCACATCCCTTGAGCGGGTACATGGTGAGTTGAACGTACTTACCAAGGGTGTCGGCGGCTAAGGTACGGGAGGGATGAACAAGCCGGGTCTGTTTACCGGTCTCCATTACTTTTCTGAGAGGACAGTCCCACAGGGGTGCGCCGCAAGGCCTATCTCTACCCTCGAGAATCTCATAGCAGTACCTGCCCAATGGCGATGGGGTATCTTCGGGTAGCCTGCGACGCGCGGCAGAGTTCACAAACAGGATGTGATATCCGCTGTCCACAATAAAAACTTCGTCCTCCAGGTTATCTATTACTTCTTGCAGGCCGATTCCCAACCCTGAAGACTTTACGACAGATTGATCGGTATCTTTGCTATGGCGCATCTCACTACCTCCACTCGCGTCACTTCGCGCTTTCATACGTTGCGAACGAGAACGTCCTTCGTTGGAATGCAGAATTCACGACGTATTAAAGCGAACAGGGCAAGCAATAACACACAATCCGCCCAAAATTATATATTATCCCGCGTCCAGGGGCAAAAGATTTCTTTGTTGTTCGCCCTTATACTCCATAGCATTCCATTATAGTTCTAGCGCTCTTCATATGATAGTCTAACACATCGCGAGTATAAGATAGGGTACACGTTTCATTCGGGGAAGTAAGACTATGTCACATATCTGTGCGAATTGCGGCATACCCATACATTGGCAACCCACTTTGGTAGATGGCATCGCCTATTGTTGCGTGGGCTGTGCTGGAGGTGGTCCTTGTACGTGCGACTACAGCCATTTGCCACAGTGGGGCGATTCTGCCTCCCTTATTCAGATACGCCAGACGCGCACCATCATTCGTCTTGAGAGCAGTCCCGAAGGAGAGGAGAATGAGCGTCACTGACGGCTGTTTCAGTTTTGTTTTTCCGCATCAGTTGGTATAAAATAAATCTAAGCATCATTGTTCGAAGTATCAGCCGGAGGAGGTGCAAAAGATATGTTCTGGTTTGACCCGATGTATCTGGTTTTCGCCTTGCCTGCACTTTTGTTGGCATTCTACGCCCAGATAAAGGTACAATCCGCTTACAACACGTATTTGCGCATCCAGAATCGCCGTGGTATCACAGGTCTGCAGGCAGCGCAACAGTTACTCCTTGCCAACGGCTTGGGGCACGTCAACATTGAAGGTGTGCCTGGCCAGTTGACCGATCACTACGACCCGCGCAGCGATACGTTGCGACTGAGCGAGCCCATTGCTCGCGGTAGTTCGGTGGCAGCCCTGGGTGTCGTGGCCCACGAAATTGGTCATGCTTTGCAGGACAATCAGCAATATATGCCCATGCGTCTGCGCACAGGCCTGGTGCCCATAGTGAACGTAGGGTCTTGGTTGGGCCCGATCATCTTTTTCCTAGGCCTGCTGATGCAGATAGACAGTATCGCTTGGTTGGGCCTGGTCCTGTTCGCTGGGGCTGCCTTCTTTGCCGTTCTCACTTTGCCCATTGAACTGAATGCCAGCCAGCGGGCCATGCGGATGCTGACGACAAGCGGGTTAGTCGTGGATGCAGAGGAGGCGCGCGGGGCGCGGGCTGTGCTCGACGCCGCCGCTCTCACCTATGTTGCTGCCGTAGCCCAGGCAATCTCTACGCTGCTGTACTATAGTTTCTTACTGTTGAGTGGGCGGCGTCGGCGCTAAGCCAACTAAGGGACCGCGTTGTTCCTCATGTGCTTTTGCAAACCCACGAACACGTCTAATACAACTCTAATGTTGCTCTTGTGCTAATCTAACAACGATTGTGTATATTTGCAGGCGGAAAGATAACCCGTTGTTAGAAAGGAGGGATGTGCTATGTCGAGCCTGATCAGATGGGAACCTTTTAGCGAATTAATGAGTCTTCGAGAGGCTATGGACCGCCTTTTCGAGGAGAGCTTCGTCCGCCCGCGCGCAGATTGGCTACAGCCATTGTGGGGAGGGACCCTGGCGGTGGATATGTACGAGACGAAAGACGAAGTCGTCGTCTCCACGGCCGTACCCGGGGTCAAGCCAGAGGATATTGACATCACCATCACGGGCGACACCCTGACCATCCGGGGTGAGACCAAGATGGAAGAGAAGGTGGAGAAAGAGAATTACATCCGCCAGGAGCGACGTTATGGTGCCTTTTCCCGGTCCCTCACTCTGCCAGCGGGTGTGGTGGCCGACAAGGCCCAGGCTCACTTCGAGAATGGCGTGCTGACCCTGCGGATTCCGAAAGCCGAGGAGGCCAAGCCGAAGACCATCAAGGTCCAAGCCAAGAAGTAAGTTCGCTCATCTCAACGGGGGAGGTCAGAAGACCTCCCCCGTTGATTTTTGGCTGCTTAGAAAGAGGCATGCGTATCGATTGACATGCACTCGAAGGCGAGAGTATAATGTAAGTGTCCCGATTCTCGAACGGAAGATGGCAGCCTGTCAAACTTATCTTCGAGTTTTGGGAAGGATGCACAAGCGGTGTGATGGAGCGTATCAGTCTTGTCCCCATCGGCGAGATCGAACAGGAAGTATTGATGGTCCTGGCAGCCGCACTGCCCAGGACTTTTGGCTGGCCCTACATCCTTGAGCTGCCCCTACCTGCTCCGGACTATGCCTTCGACCACCGCCGGGGCCAGTATCGCGTCGAACCAATCCTCGACCGGCTGAGGGCGCTGCCACTCGAGTCGGCACGAGTACTGGGTGTGGTGAATGTGGATCTTTATACACCAGGCCTCAACTTCATTTTCGGACAAGCCACGATGGGTGGCCGTGATGCTCTGATCGCTTTGCCACGTCTGCGCCCGACTTTCTACGGATTGCCAGACGACCCAGTCTTATATCACGAGAGGGTGGTGAAGGAAGCAGTGCATGAATTGGGGCACACTTTCGGATTGCCACATTGTCCCGATGTCCTGTGCGTGATGCACTTCTCGAACACCCTATCTGATACGGATACGAAGGGAAAGGAGTTCTGTGTCCATTGCCGACGACGGCTTATCGGCCGAATCTAATCGTCGCGACGATACTCTGCCTGGGCCCAGCGTAGTCATTCCATTATCAGAGTTGCACTACCGCTTCTCACACAGCAGTGGACCGGGCGGTCAGCATGTAAACCGCACTGCCACGCGAGTGGAACTCTTATTCGATGTCCGTAACTCTCCCAGCCTGGATGAGCAGCAACGCGAACGCGTCCTGACAACATTGGCCTCATACATAGACAAAGACGGCGTCCTACACCTTGCATCATCGGCTTCTCGCAGCCAGTTGCGCAACCGCGAGGAGGTCACGGTGCGGTTCATGACGCTGATACGCCGTGCTCTGCGTTTGCCCAAACGGCGCCGACCGACGAGACCGACTCGGGAATCTCGGGAGAGGCGGTTGGCGGCCAAACGGCGCCGGAGCCAGATTAAGCAGGAGAGAACACAGCGCGTTAGGTACGAGGAGTAAATGGTATGATTCCCTTGAAACTGAAACTTCGCAATTTTATGTGTTATCGCGGTGACATCGAACCCTTAGATTTCGAAGGCATCCATCTGGCTGTGTTGACCGGCGACAACGGCCACGGCAAGTCGGCTCTTCTGGATGCCATGACTTGGGCATTGTGGGGCAAATCCCGCGCCCGCCACGATGATGACCTAGTTTCCCTGGGCGAGACGGAAATGGCAGTCCAGTTTGATTTCCTGCTGGGCAATAACCATTACCGCGTCGTCCGCAAGCGCGATAAGGCAAAAGGCGGCCACTCATCGCTTGAGTTCCAAGTGCGAGCCAACGGCCATTTCCGCTCTATCAGCGAAGCCACGCTCCGTGCTACACAAGAGAGGATCACGTCCACCCTTCGTATGGACTATGATACCTTCATCAACTCCGCTTTTCTGGTACAGGGGCGGGCGGATGAGTTTACACTGCGCCCACCCGCGGAGCGAAAACGCGTGTTGGCGGAAATCTTGGGCCTGGGCCTATATGACGTGTACGAAGAACGAGCCAAAGAGCGAGCGCGGGCCTGTTTGGAGCAGGAACGGCAGTTCGAAGCACTGATTGAGAGTACGGATCGAGAACTGGCAAAGCGCCCCCAGTATGAGGAGGAGCTAACTCGAGCCGAGGCGGAGGTGGCATCTCTCAACGCTAAGGTTAAGGAGGGGGAATCGGTGCTCTCCGAGATCCGGGAGCGAGTCCAAGAGTTGGAACTGAAACGCATGCAACTATCTGAGTTGGAGAAGCGTCTGGCAGAAGGCGAGCGGAGCCTACGAGAAGCCCAGCAAGCGGTTGCGGAGCACGAAGAGCGCGTCATAGCCTATGAGACTGCTTTGGCGCGTCGGGAGGAGATTGAAGCAGGCTACGCAACCTGGCACCGTGCTCGGCAAGTGGATGAAGACATGGGTCGGAAACTCTCGCAGTTGGTAGCGCTCAATGAAGAGAAAAACCGCTTGGAAAGAGTCATCGCCGAGGCTCGGAATCGGCTGGAAATAGAACAGCGCCTATTGGCTGAAAAAAAGGCTGCGCTTGAGCAACAAGAGGCCGCACTCCCTGAACTGGAGATCAGGCTAGCCGAGGCTCAGGCTGAAATAGCACGCCTGGAGGCTCTGAATGTCGAGCGCGAGGGATTGTTACGCCGTATCCAGGAACTGAACAGCGAAGTGGTGGCCCTGAAAGCAGCCAACGCACAATTGAAAGAGGAAATGCAATCTTTGAAAGAGCGGCTCGGATTATTAGAAGTCGCCAAAGCGAAATGTCCTCTCTGTGGACAAGATCTGGCGGAGCAGGATCGAATACGCCTGGTCGACGAGTTCAAAACCGAGGGCAAACAGAAGGGCGGCCTATATCGGGAGAACTTGGCGCGCCTTCAAGAACTGGGTGAGCAAACGGAAACTCTGAAGGACCGGGTAGCCGAGATCGAGCACGCGTTGCGGGATCAAGCGGTCGCTCAGGGGCGTGCTGCGATGGCACAAAAGGCAGTGGATGACGCTAAGGCCGCAGTTCGAGAACTAGTCGGTATCCGGGCGACCTTGGCCGCGCTTGGGGAGCGACTGGCGGCAGGAGACTATGCGATGGAGGAACAAGCCCGCTTAGCACAGGTGATGGCGCAAGTGGCGGCGGTGGGCTACGATGCGACTGTTCATGAGCGTGCACGTCAGCAGAGGGAAGAATACGCTCCATTTGAGACCTTGCAGGCTGAATTGGAGGCGGCGATCCGGTTACTGGAGACAGAGCGCGTGGCGTTGGAGAATGCACGGCGGCGTGTCGAACGGGAAACAGAGATTATGGCTGCTGAACGAGCGCGGGCGGATGAATTGCGGGCGGCTTTAGCCGAGCAACCCCAGGTTGTTTCGCGGTTACAGGCCGAAACGGAAACGCTGGAGGGTCTACGGACACAAGAAGCCAAAGCCCGGCTTGTCCTGGGTGCGGCACAACAGAAGCTAGACTATGCCGAACATCTGGAAAAGGAGCGGGAGAAATATCTTCAGGAGCACCAGCACGTCGCCAAAGAGCGATCTATCTACGAGGAACTGCGATCTGCCTTCAGCAAACGTGGCCTACAAGCGATGATTATCGAGAGCGCTCTGCCCGAGATCGAGGATGAGGCCAATGCTCTGTTGAGCCGTATGACCGAAGGGCGCATGAGCGTCCGTCTGGAGACACAACGAGAGGCCAAGACGGGCGACACTCCCATAGAGACCCTCGATATCATTATCTCGGATGAGTATGGGCCCCGGGGCTACGAAATGTATTCGGGGGGCGAGGCTTTCCGCGTCGATTTCGCTATCCGCATTGCTTTGAGCAGGCTGCTGGCTCGCCGCGCTGGGGCTCAACTCCAGACCCTCATCATTGATGAGGGCTTTGGCAGCCAGGATGCTCAGGGTCGAGAGCGTTTGGTGGAAGCGATCAAGTCCATAGAACAAGATTTCGCGCGTATTCTGGTGGTCACCCATATCGATGAATTAAAAGATGCGTTCCCCGTGCGCATTGATGTGTTCAAAACGCCAGCGGGCTCGCGATTTAGCATCAATTAGTTCGTGCGGGGACATAGTTTTGACCAAATCGATGAAAATGCTTTATACTATTAATACAAGGTATCGGGGCGTGGCGCAGACCGGTAGCGCGCAGCGTTTGGGACGCTGAAGTCGGAGGTTCAAGTCCTCTCGCCCCGACCAAGCGGGTGTAGCTCAGTGGTAGAGCTCCTGCCTTCCAAGCAGGCTGTCGCGGGTTCAAATCCCGTCGCCCGCTCTAATACAAATGGCCCACCTAAACCAAGGTGGGCCATTGTGTTGCCTCTGAATCTCATTCTAACGTTTGCAAAGGGGCTTGGTCATGATTCAATGGGTCACGAGGAGTTCTCCATCAGGTAAGATGGCGAACAACCATTACGACCTTGCCCTGGACCTCGAGATCACCAGCGTGCACAAAGATCGGTTGCACAGTTGGGTTCTCTGGCTGTAAACGTACCCGGTCCTTACCTTCGCGGAAGTAGCGCTTGAGCGTAGTTTCGCCACTGCTTTTGATCCATGCCGCTACCATATCGCCATTGCGCGGCTCCGCGTCCCGCAACATGACTACAATATCACCATCATTAATGAGTGCGTCGATCATAGAGTCACCTTTCACCTTGAGCGCAAAAAGCCTGCGGGGGTCTCCGACAAATTCGGGCATGAGTTCGCGAGTCAGCGTAACGGACTCATCTGAATCGAACATGGGGAAATCAGGATCGGGCAGTGGTACAGGGCTGTTGGCAACGATCACACCGGATATTGGCAAACGCACACAAGGCAGGTTCTCCTCTCCCTGGCGTTGCACTTTCAAGATAATGCCCCGGGCGATGTCCCGCATTCGCTCAATGTAACCTTTGCGCTCCAGGGTGTCCAAATGGTGCTTGACTACTGAGGTAGATGAAATATCGAGCGCCTCGGCGATCTCGCGGATAGTTGGCGGGAACTCGTGTTCTTTAGCGTATTCAAACAGGAAATCCAGGATTCGCTTCTGGCGAGGGGATAATTCTTCCATATCCGCTCCTTCGTCTCTAGTAGATGCACAGATGACGAACAAATCGGTGAATTTATTTATATTTTGACTTGGGCATCTATCCAGAAGTATAGCACAAGTGTTCTAATTTGTCAAATTGAGATGGACACAAATGAAAAATGTAGCGGCGATTTGACAAAAACGGCGATATATGGTATCCTAGACCTGTCTGACAGGTAGACGACTAAACAGGCAGACATCTTCCGATGGTCAATCTGTCTGCTTGACATCGCGTCGAACAGATGAAGCGGACGATGTTGTCGTGAAAGGCACGTAGGGCAAGCCCAAAGAAGTCTTTTTGCAACCTCGGAACAATGGAGCAGAGGAAGAGCCCACAATTAAACTTTTTGAAGGTAGGGCCAATTCGCCTTTTCGAGCAGGTTGCCGAGCAGATTCGCGCTCTCATAGTTGAGGGACATCTGCAACCAGGGGATAAACTGCCCAGTGAGTTGGAGCTCAGCGAAGCACTCGGTGTCAGCCGGGCGTCTATCCGTGAGGCATTGCGTGCGTTAGAGTCGAAAGGGTTAATTGAAGTTAGATCTGGGGCGGGTGCGTTTGTCGCATCACGCCCCTTTTCGTTGTTCTCCGCCTCGAGCGAAGCCGTCGAGTGGCTGATAAAACAGCGCGAGTCATTGCTGCAACTCCTTGAAGTCCGAGAAAGCGTGGAAGGCTTAACGGCCTCTTTGGCAGCAGCCTCTGTGTCCAGCGAATTGCTGGAAAAATTGGGTCAGGTTGTTCGAGAGCAGGAAAAATTGTCGGGGACACTGTCTGCTCTCGATCGGCAGGTCGAGTTAGACATCCGTTTTCACGAACTCATCGCTGAGGCGAGTGGTAATACCATAGCAGAAGAGATCGTGGATGCGATTGTGGCCCGTTTTTGCGATAGCAACCGTGCAATACTGTATCTTAACAAGGGAAACCTCGAGAAGACCATAACGGAACATCGTCGCGTCATCGAGGCCCTGGCTTCTGGAGATCGCGTCAAAGCCGAGGCCGCTATGCGCGCCCACATAGCCAGGGTGCGAGCAGACATCGAAAAAGTAGAGCAGGAATCGGAACAGTAATCAGTTGAAGCATGGAGGACAGGAGGTCATGACTTCTAAGACGGAGATTCGGACGATCAGCAAAATCGTAGATTCAATTGGGTTCCAGGGTCACAGCCTGATCTCCATTAATGATCTTTCCAACGATCAAATCTACGGCCTCTTTGAGTTGGGTCGGCTCCTGGAGCCTTGGAACCGTTCTGGCATTCATTTGTTGACTGGCAACGTGATGGCCACCCTTTTCTTTCAGCCCAGCACGCGGACGAGAATGAGTTTTGAGACGGCGATGCACCGGCTGGGCGGCGCCGTCATCACCGAGACCACGCCTCTTATCTCCTCATCAATCGCCAAGGAAGAGAGCCTGGCAGATATGTTGAAAGTGGTCTCCAAGTATGCTAACGTGATCGTGATCCGGCACCCGAATGCCGACGAGGCAATGTGTGAGTCACGTAAATAACGCGACCCTTTTCTACGAACCCTCCACTCGAACCAGACTCTCATTTGAAAGCGCTATGCTGCGACTCGGTGGTCAGGTGCTTTCTGTAGCCGAAGCCACGGCCTCAAGTAGTGCTGCCAAAGGAGAAACCCTCTACGACACGGGCAAGATGATCGAGAGCTATGCCGATGTTGCGGTTATTCGGCATCCCCGGAAGGGAAGCGCCGCAGAGCTGGCCGAAGGCGCCAGTATCCCGGTCATCAACGCTGGCGATGGCGCAGGCCAGCACCCTACGCAGGCCCTGCTGGACCTCTACACGATACGGAAAGAGAAGGGCAGGCTCGAGGGTTTGACAGTGGCGCTTGCCGGTGACCTAAAGTATGGTCGCACCGTCCATTCCCTGGCGCCATTACTGGCATACTTCGGTACGCGTCTCTTCTTTGTTGCGCCGCCAGAACTGGCGATGCCAGCGGAGATCACCGCCGGGTTGCGTGAGCGAGGTGTCGAAGTCGTGGAGACGAGTGATTTGAGTGATGCAGTGCGTGTGAGTGACGTACTGTATATGACGCGCCTGCAGAAGGAACGTTTTACTGATCTTGCTCAGTATGAGGCACTGAAGGGTTCATATATCGTGAATAGAGAGGTGATCGACCGTGCCAAGCCTGGGTTGACCGTGATGCACCCTCTGCCGCGGGTAGATGAGATCGCGCCAGAAGTGGATAGTTATCCCGGTGCTGCATATTTCCGTCAGGCCGCCAACGGTGTGCCGGTCCGCATGGCCTTGTTGGCTTTGGTTACTGGTCAAGCATGAGAAAGGTTCTCGTCGTCTTGCTGGGTTCCGAACCAACGTGCTGAACGGGGCCCGGTCCACCCTAGAGGTGCGGTGGCAGACGTGAGTTGGAGCAGTGAAAGTGGAGAAGGTGGATTTAGTAGTCAGATCAGGAAAAATCGTCCGCTCAGATGGCATTTTCGAGGCAGGGATAGCGGTTAAGGATGGGAAGATCGTCGCTATCGGGGAAGATTATTTGCTCCCTAAAGCCAGCCAAACGATAGATGCCAAAGGCAAATTTGTGCTGGCGGGTGTGATTGACCCCCACGTGCACATGAGAGAGCCTGGGATTGTGGAAAGGGAGGATTGGATCACAGGCACCATGGCTGCTGCCGCAGGAGGGGTTACCACTGTGTTGGATCACCCCAATACTATACCCCCGGTGAACTGTGCCAGAAATTTGCTAGCCAAAAAAGAACTAGTTGCTGGCAAAGCACTGGTTGATTTTGTCTATTTGGTGGGAATGGCGCTACGAGCATTGAGAACATAGCGGAGCAGGCTGAAGCCGGAGCAGTGGCCTTCAAAACTTTCCTGTGGCCTTATCCTGACCGCAAAGACGAGTTCGAGGGCCTTACGTGCACCGATGATGATACCCTCCTCGACATTTTTGAGGAGGTGTCAAAGACAGGCCTGATCCAGTCTTTGCATGCAGAGAGCAAGCCCATTGTGGATCATTACACCAAAAAACTCGTTCGCGCAGGCCGCAGAAAGCCTATAGACCATGAAGACTCCAGGCCGGTTTTAGCAGAAGTGGAAGCCGTTTCTCGAGTCGTGCTTTTCGCTATCGAAACCGGAGTGAGGCTTAACATCCCTCACATCAGCAGCGGATCAGCTGCAGCAATAGTGAGAGAGGCAAAAAAGAGGGGTTATCGGAATATCACTGCCGAAACATGCCCTCAATATCTTTGTTTGACCAAAGAGCGCATGTTGGAGGTAGGGCCTTATGCTAAAGTGAATCCTCCTCTCCGCTCTCGAGAGGAGCAAGAAAAACTCTGGGAGTGTCTGCTGGACGGTACGATTGATACCATAGGCAGCGATCACGCCCCCCTTTTGCCAGAGCACAAAGAGAGAGGGTGGGAAGATATTTTTGCTGCACCGGCCGGTAGTGCGGCGGTGGAATTTTCTCTACCAGTGATGCTCACCGCAGTTCATCAAGGCCGAATCGACCTGCAAACTCTCACCAAACTAATGTCTGAAAACGTGGCCAAACTCTACGGACTGTACCCACAGAAGGGAGTCATTCAGGTTGGCTCCGACGCCGATTTAGTTATCGTGGACATGGGAAGAGAAATGACCATCGACCGACGCAGGGCACAGACCAAACAAAAAGATGCTGCACGCATGTTCGATGGCTGGCGTGTAGTGGGTGTCCCAATTATGACCATTGTCCGAGGTGCTGTGGTCATGTGTGATGGGGAGATAGTGGGTAGGCCTGGGTACGGCAAATTTATCTCTCCTTTGAAAGCGAGGTGAATCCCCGGGCTATGCCTGTTTTTCCCCATCCAGAGAGCGCAGTTTGACCGGTGGGTTACCAGATTTCTGACTAGAAGATGGCTGTGACCGCGTGTTGTGCATCTAATCGAAAGCGATTTCGCGACGTCTTGGCTATTCGTAACCCGGTTATACTTGGCTCTGGGCCTCCTGGTCACAGTGCCAAAGGTCTTGTTCGATATGGCCAGTATGCCGGAGCTGTGGTAAGCAAATCAATCACTTTCCTGCCACGGAAGGGCAATCCCCATCCCCGTGTTGTCAGTCTAGGGAATTTTGGGCTAATCAATTGGGAGAACCTTCCGAACCCGGGCTACAAGCGATTTGCCGATGAATTGCGCGCTGCTAAGGCCCAGTGCAAGTGTCCAGTTATTGCTTCATTGGGCCCTTCTCACAATATAGACGAACTCAGGACGATGGCTTTGAGCTTCGAAGAGGCGGGCGCTGATGCATTAGAGTTGAACTTTAAATGGGGCTTCGACCCGAATACCGGTCAAACTCGGTATAACATGCAGGCTGGCAAAGAGGGCTTTGAGAGCACCTCCATTTTTGAGATCATTGTAACGCTGAAGAAAGCAGTGTCTATACCCATCATTGCCAAACTCGCGGCCTTGGCTGGCGATCTCGTGAATAACGCCAAGGCGGCAGAATCGGCAGGTGCTGATGCGATTACCGCTATCAATACCATTTTCCCGGCGATGAAAATAGATATCACGCGGCAAAAACCAGCTCTCTCCACCTGTTTCGGTGGCTTATCTGGTAAGTCAATACTACCCTTATCCGTGGCTACAGTGTATAGGATCTACGAAGCAGTGAATATACCGATCATTGGCTGCGGCGGTGTGACTTCTGGAGAGGATGCCCTAGAGATGATTATGGCCGGGGCGGATGCCGTTCAAATTTGCACTGCCGCGATGGTGGAGGGCCCCTCTGTTTTCCGGCGCATCAACGATGAAATAAATACGTTAGTGAAGGGGATAGGGTTCGGTTCCGTGAATGAGTGCCGCGGGGTGGCACATCTCTAAATACGCGCAATGGCTGCTGTGAGATTTCTCTCAGGAGCTGGCATTATTGGCCTATATTGGCCAATCGAAATGGAATAATCTATCAATACAATTAACAATTAAGGAGGTTGGACAATGAGGTTACTGATAGCTTTGGGCGGTAACGCGATAAAGCAAGCTCACGAGCAAGGCACCGCGGAGGAACAATTCAGGAACTGCGGGGTAACCACCAGATTCATTGCTGAGATTGTCGGCAGAATGGAAGAGGATGACCGGCTGATCATAACCCATGGCAATGGTCCGCAAGCAGGCAACCTTTTGGTGCAGCAAGAGATGAGCAAGGGTGTCGTACCCCCTCAGACGATGGACATCGTTGGAGCGATGACCCAAGGGCAGATAGGTTATATGCTTCAGCAGACGCTGATGAATTACCTGAAAGATAAAGGTTTGGATGTGCCTGTGTGCGCGGTAGTGAATCAAGTGTTGGTGAGTGGGGATGACCAGGAGTTCATTGGCGAAGCGGCTTCGAAGCCTGTGGGGAACTTTTTCACCGAGGAGGAAGCCAAGAGACTTAAGCAAGAGCATCCGGAGTACATCATAAAGAAAGTCAAACCGAATGGGGAGAGAGTTTGGAGGAGGACAGTACCATCTCCCGATCCAATAGCCAACGTGGAGAGCGAAGCGATCAAGCGGATGGTGGATGCAGGCATCGTTGTCATTGCATCCGGGGGTGGGGGGATACCAGTGGTGTTAGATGAGAGAGGTCACTATCAGGGTGTGGAGGCGGTGATAGATAAAGACCTGGCCGGAGAGCGATTAGCGGAGGTGGTCAATGCGGACGTCTTCCTGATTTTGACCGATGTGGAGAAGGTGAAGTTGAACTTTGGCAAGCCTGATGAGAGGGAGATAGACCGGATGACGATATCGGAGGCCAAGAGATATCTGGCAGAGGGGCATTTTCTTGCCGGGAGCATGGGGCCCAAGGTCAAGGCGTGTATAAGGTTCTTAGAGTGGGGTGGGGAGACGGCGATCATAACCTCATTGGATAAGGCAATCGATGCTTTGGAGGGCAGGACTGGTACCAGGATTGTGCGAGATCGCGTTAAGAATTGAGGCGTGGTAGAGGCCTTTGCATGGCTCGATAGAGGCAGGGTTTGGACATATTAGTGCAAAAGAAAAGGGTCTCCTGCAATGGGAGACCCTTTATGCTATTTACACAAACTGGTTGTGAGACAAATGTCTGCAATTGGCGTGCAACCTATTGTAGTGGGGCGGGAGGGATTCGAACCCTCATGGAGTTGCCTCCAGCGGATTTTAAGTCCGCAGCGTCTGCCGTTTCGCCACCGCCCCAAAATGAAAAGAGCAGCCTCGCTACCAGCCCCAAAAACATACAGAGGCGACGATCGGATTTGAACCGATGATCGGGGTTTTGCAGACCCCTGCCTTAGCCACTTGGCTACGTCGCCCCACTGGAGCGGAAGACGGGATTCGAACCCGCGCCCCTCTCCTTGGCAAGGAGATGCTCTACCGCTGAGCCACTTCCGCCCATATGCCGAGGCCCAGAATTGAACTGGGGACACCTTGATTTTCAGTCAAGTGCTCTACCATCTGAGCTACCTCGGCTATCCCATTAGCTGCTTGTATTAATTTTATACGATGTTCGGGATATTGTCAAAATTAGCGCGGCGCTCACGACTGGCTACCCTGTGCAGCCCGAGCCTCTCTGGCTTTGTGCAAGGCGAGGGATTCGCTTGCCAGCATACTGAATGTAGTCCCATCCAGTGTTTCCAACAACTGTGTTTGGGCTGTTTTCAGTACTCGCGCGACGGCGCAGGTTTCCACGCGCGGGCATCCCTCCTGAATGTTCAGACACCGGCTCAGTGAAATCGGGCCCTGCAACGCTTCGATGACCTGGCGCAGTGTGATCTCACAAGCGGGCCGCGCCAAAGAGAATCCTCCTTTCACACCCCGATGTGAGTGAACCAGACCCCCTTTGGCTAGATCCTGAAAGATCTTGGCCAAGTAACTTTCTGGTATATCCTGGCTTTTGGCGATTTCATGGAGCAAAGTTACCTTCTCAAACGGCTGCGTAGCCAGATACAAGATGCCAAGTATGCCGTAGTCTATCCCCCGGGTTATTTTCACAATCTGGACCTCCCTTTGCGTGCGAGAAATTTGTTCCCGCTGAGATTGTAATGCAAGAATACCGAGAACACAAGCGCAATGTGCTCTCTTAACGCGCCGTGAACCAGAGGGCCTATGGACGAATTCCATCATATTTTCACATGAACTTGACGAAATTCGTGATCTGTGGTATAATTACTAACGAAAGGAGCGGAAATTACCTTTGGGATATGCGATGGATGCGATAGACCGCCAAATCATCGCCTTGCTGCAAACGGACGGACGTATGTCCAACGTGGACATCGCGCGCACCATTGGCGTCGCAGAGGCTACCGTGCGCAAGCGGATTGACCGCTTGCTGAGCGAGGGCCTAGTGCGTGTTGTGGCCATGCCAGCCGTAGATAGATTGGGCTTGGAAGTCGAAACAGTCATCATGCTCAAAGTCGATCTTGGACAAGTTGCCCGCATTGGCGAACAATTGGCAGCCATGAAAGAGGTGCGGTCCGTCAAATATACCACTGGCGAATACGACATTATCCTAGAGGCAGTTTTCCCTTCCGATGAGGATTTGCTCCGATTTTTGACCAGCCGCCTTGCCAGAATACAAGGCATCCGAGCCACTGCTACCTCTCACGTCTTGAAGAATGTCAAACAATCTAGCGACTGGATACTGCCGCGGGAAGGCCCTCCCCTCATCCTGATTGTGGATGATGACCCGGATTTCGTCGAGGCCAGCCGGATCGTGTTAGAGACCGCCGGTTATCAAGTCATCTCGGCGACCAGTGGAGAACAAGGGTTGCGTGCAATGCGCCAGGCACGGCCAGATCTTGTGATCCTCGACGTGATGATGAGCGGTATTTTGGATGGGCTTGACGCCAGCATGCGGATGAAAACAGAACGTGACCTTAGAAGAACGCCAGTATTGATGATCTCTTCTATTACCACTTCTGATTACGCTGCGATGTTCCCCACTGATGAATACGTTCCGGTCGAGAACTTTCTCTCTAAGCCAGTGAGCCCCAACCAGTTGTTGGCAGAGGTCAAGCGGCTATTGGAATAGCAGTAGGAGTTACATCCCACATTTCTACAAGGAGGTGATATGGCCAAAATCTTAGTGGTTGACGACGATCCAGATTTCGTGGAAATCACGAGAACGATTCTAGAGGCGAACGGCTATGAGGTGAGTACGGCGGCCAACGGCGATCAGGCACTCAACTCGATGCGCAAAGATGTCCCAGATCTGGTGCTGCTGGACGTGATGATGTCCACCCTACTGGATGGGCTTAATTTGAGCCACGTCATGAGCGGAGATCCTGTGCTCAAACAAGTGCCGATCATTATGGTCTCTTCTATCACCGATAGCCCACATGCAGGCATGTTCCCTACAGATGAGTACATACCCATTGATGCTTGGATCTCCAAACCCGTCCAACCCGATGATCTTCTGAAGAAAGTTGCGCAGTACATCAAGAAGTAGCCGAGGAGCCGACCCAATGCCCCCTGTAGGTAAAATCCTAGTGGTGGACGACGACCCAGACTTTGTGGAGTACACGCGCATTGTGCTCGAGTCCCAAGGGTATCAGGTGCAAACTGCTGCCACGGCTGAACTGGCTCTTCAGATGATGCGCGAAGACAAGCCAGACGTCGTGCTCCTCGATGTGATGATTTCCTATGTGTTGGACGGCTTGAATGTCACGCGGCGAATGCGTGATGACCCAAATCTCAGAGATGTGCCTGTGATCATGATCTCGGCGATCGTGAGCAGAGAGGAGGCAGGGCTATTTCCGACAGATGAGTATCTATCTGTGGATGCATTCCTGACCAAACCCATTGACCCAGCTGATCTGCTGAAGCAAGTGGACAGGCTAATCCAACGCCGCAACAACGGCGGGACAAAAAAGGAGGGATGATGGAACCAGAAGTTAGGGTGGCCGATCCGGCCAGACGTTCTATGCTGTTGACTGCTCTTTACATAGCCCAAGAACAATATGGCTACTTGACCAGAGATGCCATCGAACGTGTAGCCAACCGGTTGGGGCTTCCTTTGACCGAAGTGTATTCGATGGCCAGTTTCTACACCTTGTACCGCACCCAACCCACGGGACGCTACGTACTGCAGGTCTGCGAAGGACTCTCGTGCCACTTGGTGGGTGGCGCGGAACGACTGGTTGATTACCTGCGCAAGAAACTCGGCATCGAAGTTGGTGAGACAACCAAAGATGGTCTATTCACGCTGCAGACTGTGCAATGCCTGGCCTCCTGCGGTACGTCTCCGGCCATGCGCGTGAACGACGCGCTCTACGAAAACATGACTGCAGAGAAAGTGGATGAATTAATCGAGACGCTAAGGGGGTACCATGTTTGAGAAAGTTTTGACGCGTAATTTTGGCTTGCCCCGGTCGGAAACCATTGATGTCTACATAGCCAATGGCGGCTACCAGGCTCTCCCCAAGGTGCTGCGCGAGTACACACCGGAGCAGGTGATCGAGATCGTTACCGCTTCGGGATTGCGCGGCCGCGGCGGTGCTGGCTTCCCGGCGGGCAGAAAGTGGAGTTTTATGCCCAAGGATCCAGACATCGAGAAATACGTCTGTGTAAACACAGATGAGGGAGAGCCCGGCACGTTCAAAGACCGCGAACTGGTGGAGAAAGACCCCCATCAAATTATCGAGGGCGTGATTATCGCCAGTTATGCGGTCGGCGCCCACCGCGCCTTTGTTTATATCCGCGGGGAATTCTTCCTTGGCGTAAAGCGCTGGATTAAGGCCATTGATGATGCCTACGCCAAGGGTTTCCTGGGCAAGAATATCTTGGGTAGTGGCTTTTCCTTAGATCTATCTGTGCACCGCGGCGCTGGCGCTTACATTTGCGGTGAAGAAACTGCCCTGATCGAATCGTTGGAGGGCAAACGTGGTGAGCCCCGGAAGAAGCCACCTTACCCTGCAAGCGTGGGCTTGTGGGGCAAACCGACCCTGGTGCACAATGTAGAGACGTTGGCCAATGTCCCCCATATCATCAACCGGGGTGCTAAATGGTATACCAGCATGGGCACACCTAAGAGCACTGGCCCCAAGATTTTCTGCGTTAGCGGGCATGTCAGGAACCGCGGCATATTCGAACTGCCACTTGGAGTACCCTTGAGGGAGATCATTTACGAGCATGCTGGTGGGATGGCTTTCGACAAAAAGTTGAAAGCCATCATCCCTGGCGGTGCTTCCACGCCTATGCTCACGCCGGACCAGATAGATATCACTATGGATTTTGAATCGCTGGAGGCGGCCGGAAGTATGCTTGGGACCGGGGCGATCATTGTTATGAATGAAGATACTTGCATGGTGGATGTGGCGCGGCGGTTGATGCATTTCTTCGCCCACGAGTCCTGTGGACGTTGCACGCCTTGCCGAGTGGGCACACATCACATGCTGAGTATTCTGGAGCGCCTGGAGCATGGCGAAGGCAAGCCAGAGGATATGGAGAGCTTGGAGGAAATCGCCCGAGGCATGCGGGGCCTGACTTTTTGTCCGATGGGAGATGCGGCAGCAAACCCAATTCTGAGTGGGCTGAAACTCTTCCGGGATGAATATGAATATCATGTCAAACAAAAACGCTGCGCTGTCGCGGCATAGTGAAAAGGTGACCTGTGGTGAGGAGGAAGATATGGCAAAGATTCTAATTGTGGATGATGACCCAGATTTTGTGGAAGCCACGCGTATGACTCTGGAAGCCAATGGTTACCAGGTGATCAGCGCTGGCAGCGGAGATGAGGGCCTGGCCAAAGTGAAAGCAGAAGCACCAGACTTGGTGATCCTGGATGTGATCATGTCATCGGTGTTAGATGGCTTGAGCATGAGCCAGCGCATGCAGGAGAACCCAGAGCATAAGAGAATCCCTATTTTGATGGTTACCTCTATTGCCAACACGGACTACGCAGCGCTGTTCCCGACTGACGAATACATTAGCATCGATGGCTTTCTCTCTAAGCCAGTGCCACCGGCTGTCTTGTTGCAACGCGTTGCGGAACTGTTGGGTCGGTAAAATCCAAGATCCTCCCGCAGGTTTCGTCTCCAGAACTTCGCCCTGCGGGAGGATCGGACTACCACGGGAACGCATTTGGATTCACTACTGCAGTACACCAGTGAGCGTTGTTTTGTTTGATGGTGAGTAGGAGGATAGTGATATGCCCAAACCGAAAATCAAAGCCGGCGGTATAATTCGCAATGAACATCTGGCTAAAATAGGCGTTTTTTCTGCCCCTGACCGATGTGGCCTGGCCTGTGATGTGCTACGCGCTCTCGGGGATCGAGAAATCAACGTTGAATTCATCGTCCAATGTACTGACCTGGCAAATAACAGCCATATTGTCTTGTGCGTACGGGAAGATGTGCTCGATGCAGCTCTCGCTGCACTCAAGCCTGTGCAAGCCACGGTAAGGGCACAGGACATCGTCAGCCAGCGCAACATGGCTGTCATTTCCATCTTTGGCCCCGATTTCCGAGAGCGGCCCGCCATAGCAGCGGCAGTTTTTGAGGCCATGGCTTCCGTAGGGATCAACATCATAGCGATCAGCACCTCCATTTCTACGGTCTCGTGCCTCATTGATGGCGATAAGGTGGACGATGCCGTAGTGGCCTTACGGGATCACTTCGAACTCCCTTGAACTGCGCTTGGAGTCACTGGTCAGGATTCTTTGTCTGTAACATCTGACTCTTGAATCTCACGCTTTCACATATTCAACCTGAGGGTATTAAAAGGCTGTGCCTGAATCGGCAAGGGAAGGGGCTGGACATGGCTGACGTGTTGCATACACCTACCGAGCAAGAATTAAGGGATCGGACAGACTGGCTGATCCGTGCCCGTTGGCTTGTGGCTTCTGGTGAACTTTTCGTTGTCTTGGTGGCGAACTACCTCTTGCCCGAAACTTTGCCGATGCTCTCCCTTCTGGCCACGATAGCGAGCCTTTGTATATGCAACACCATTTTCACCTTTTACTCCCAGCAGTTACGCTCCGTGAGCGCCTCTTCCCAGCATTACGTTCGCTTCACTCACTTTCAACTCACATTCGACATTCTATTTCTGACGATCTTCCTGCATTTCTTCGGCGGATTAGAAACGCCTTTCTTCATTTTCTATCTCATCTACGTAGTCATCGCTAGCATCCTCTTGCCCAACAAGACCGCTTTCATCTATGCAGGTTTAGTCAGCCTGTTCTATCTCGCCTTGCTCATTTTGGAGTGGCGGGGCTTGATCCCTCACTACAACCTGGCTGGGTTCCGCATCCCGATACGATTCCAACAGCCCATTCACATCTTCACTGCCGTCTTCACCTTGGCCGCCACCGCTTTCCCGACCGCGTATTTCGCCTCCAACATCGTGGCTCGGTTAAACGAAAGGGAAAAGGAGTTGATCGAAGCCAACCTATCCTGTGAGACGAGAGCCCAGGAACTGGCGGAACTGAACGCCCGACTAGAGAGATTGGAAAAGGATAGGTCCCAGTTCATTCGCTTGGTCACGCACGAACTACGAGCCCCTGTGGCTGCCATCCAAAGCTATCTTCGACTGATCCTGGAGGGTTACGTTCCACCCGAGAAGCAACGAGAAATCATCGAGAAATCGGAGCGGCGGGCGCTGGAGCAATTGGCTCTGATTAGCGACCTGCTGGACCTGGCACGATTGCAAGAGCGGCGGGAAGAGGAACGTAAAGTCGAACTAGTGGATGTAGCCGAGGTCTTGCAGGGTGTCACAGACTTAATGCAGGCCCGCGCCGAGGAAAAGGACCTTCTGTTCACAGTGCAGATAGACCCTGGTGTGCCACCAGTACAGGCTAACCTCGAGCATGTTAAGCAACTGTGGACAAACCTCATTAGCAATGCCATCAAGTACACCGAACCCGGCGGCATCGTAGTGGTTAGCCTATCGCAAAATCCCAATTATGTGGTGGGAATGGTGCGTGATACAGGTATTGGCATGACCCCAGAACAGTTGGCGCATATTTTCGAGGAGTTCTACCGCACGGATGAGGCGAAGGCAATGGAGCGCCAGGGTACTGGTCTGGGCCTTTCTATCGTCAAACGCATTGTGGAAACGTACGGTGGAAGAATCTGGGTGGAGTCAGAAAAGGGTAAAGGCAGCAAGTTCAGTTTTGCCTTGCCCAAGGCACCGTCACGAAAGGGTATATAGTCCAAACAGGGAAGACAGCTATCCACCAGTGGATGGTCGTTTTTTCCTCAATACTAGAATACTAGCCCTCTACAACGCACCCATCACGCGATCCAATTTTAAGCCTTTGGCTTGTCTCAATCGCTTGCTGATTACTTCTGCCAGTTTCTTCATCACTACAAATCCGATGTGACTGTCCTGTTCCATTAACCCGTTCATGGCTTTGCCCTCAATGGCGATGAGGCGAACATCGCTGATGCAACGGGCAGAGGCAGTAAGTCGGCGCGGCCTCACCAGTGCTGACCAGCCGATTACATCACCCGGTTGGTCTACCACAATCGTAGTATCCTGGCAGGCATCCGGCTGGGGGCAAACCTCGTATTCCAGGCTCACCTTGCCTTCTTGGAGGATATACAGCATATTGGCTTCTTCACCCTTGCTGAAAATATACGCTCCTTTGGCGTGATGTTCCTCGCGGCACAAGGGGATTATTTTCTGCAAGTCTTCGTCTCCCAACTCGGAGAATAACTCACTTGCTCGCAATGTCTCAATCTTGACCATTGTGTCTCCTCATTAGATATCAGGCTGATGCTTTAGCGCGCCGTATTCTACCTCACCGGCTACTCTCAGGCAATTCCATGTTTCATTCAACAGATTCGTGGCAGTTGCGCACCGGTGAGCATCTCCAAAACCCGATGGGCACCGAGGGTAGTGCGTAACACGACGCGCCTGGGGTGCGCCGAGGTGACGCGGCCGATCACCGCGGCCTGCTGGCCGTACTGGTGTCCGTGCATTGCTGCCAGGACAGAGTCTTCGGCTGGGGGCGGCACGATGGCTACCAATTTGCCCTCATTGGCGACATAAAGTGGGTCCAGTCCGAGCAACTCGCAGGCAGCCTTTACGCCCTCCGGTACTGGTATACAGGCTTCTTCTATCTCAATCCCTACCTGGCTCTGGGTGGCAAGTTCATTGAGCGTTGTTGCCAAGCCACCGCGTGTGGGATCGCGCAGACAATGGATGCGAGCGTCTGCTTTTAACATTGCGTCTACGAGGCCGTTCAGCGGGGCGCAATCGCTGTTCAGGGGGAATGAGAAACGCAATCCTTCACGCTGGCTGAGAATAGCCAGGCCGTGAGCCCCAATAGGTCCGCTGAGAATGACCACGTCACCTGGCTGCGCGTTGGCTCCGGAGATGGAAATCCCCGCTGGTAGCACACCTATCCCTGCCGTGTTAATAAAGAGCGAATCGGCGCTACCTCGATCCACGACTTTGGTGTCGCCAGCGATAATCTCTACACCAGCCTCGCGCGCTGTCTGAGCCATGGAAACCACCACCCGCTCCAGATCCACCAGTGGCAAGCCCTCCTCCAGAATGAAGCCCGCCGTCAGATAGAGTGGCTGTGCGCCTACCATTGCCAAGTCGTTAACCGTGCCACAAACGGCGAGTCTGCCAATGTCCCCACCAGGAAAAAAGATCGGTTGGACCACATAACAGTCGGTGGTCAGTGCTAGTCGCGTTTCGGTGGACGCGGTCAAAGCCCAAACCGCTGCGTCATCTTGTCTATCAAGCCATGGATTTCGGAAGTGCTTGACAAATACAGCGCGGATCAAGTCGTGGGTGAGTTTACCCCCGCTACCATGAGCCAGGAGGATAGTATCCTGAGACATCTTCATGCCTCGCCATACTGCGCGTAAGCCGCACAGGCTCCCTCGCTGGAGACCATACATGGTCCGACGGGATGCTCCGGCGTGCAAGCCCCATCGAAAAGGGGACACTCTGGCGGTTCGACAACCCCCCGCAATACTTCACCACAAAGGCACCCCCTCGGTTCCAGACTCGAGTGGACGGCGACTGGGAATCGGCGTGTGGCATCGAATGCGGCGTATTCGCTGCGGAGTGACAAGCCGCTATCGGTCACAGAGCCAAGGCCACGCCATTCTGCTGCACTCACCTGAAAGACCTGCTGCATCATTTGTTGGGCTACAAGATTGCCCTCCGGACGCACGCTGCGCCTGTAGGCATTGCTTACTGCAGGTGCGCCGCGTTCAACCATATCTACTAAGGCGTAAACCGCTTGCAGGATATCTAACGGCTCGAAGCCAGCGATGGCACAGGGAATACCATAATCACGGGGTAAGAAATGCCAGGCGTTTGAGCCGATAACTGTGGTGACGTGCCCCGGACCGATGATGCCAGAAAGTTGCACCTCGCCTGCCTCTAAGATTGCTTTCATCGCCGGAGGAGTCAGTTTGTGTAGCGAGAAGATGGAGAAGTTGTCTAAGCCTTCGGCCTGGGCCTGTAAGACCGCTGCCGCCACTGTCGGAGCGGTGGTTTCAAACCCTATGGCCAGGAAAATCACCTGGCGGTCGGGGTTCGCTCGTGCGATGGATAGAGCGTCCAGGGTAGAATAGACCATACGTACATCTGCGCCTTGTGCTTTGGCGTCTTGCAGGCTGCCCTGGCTACCCGGCACGCGCATCATATCGCCAAACGTGGTCAGGATCAGATCTGGTAAGTGGGCCATGGCGATAGCCCTGTCCAGATCGGTGCTGGCCGTAACACAAACGGGACAGCCGGGGCCGGAAAGCAGTCGAATGGAGGGCGGCAATAATTGCCGCAGGCCGAACTTGAGAATCGCATGCGTATGTCCACCACAGAACTCCATCAAGCGGATGGGACGTGAGGAACGGTTGTGGATGGAGGTCAGCAATCGCTGTACTGCGCCTGGGTCTCGGAATTCATCAATGTATTTCACCGTTTTGCTCTTCTCGTTCGCGTGCTGTGAATTCCTCCAGTTCCTGGAACAATCTCAGCGTCTCTCGTGCCTCCTGCTCGTCGAGAACATTGATGGCGAACCCAGTGTGTATCAGCACATAATCACCAACGCTAACTTCGGGGGTGAGCACCACGCTGATTCTGCGGCGCACGCCACTGAGATCCACTTCTGCTTCCTGTCCTTCAATAGATAAAACCCGTGCGGGTACAGCCAGACACATCTTATATATCACCTCGGCTGGAAAAGTGGGCGATCAGAGCCTGACCGAGTGACAGCCCTCCATCGTTGCAGGGCACCTGACGATGTAAGAGGACATGGAACCCTTGGGCTCCGAGTGCATTTACGGTGAGGCGGAGTAGTTGCCGGTTTTGAAAACACCCGCCGGAAAGTGCCACGTTGTTTAGCCCCCTCTCGTCACGCATCCGTTGGCACATCTTGACGATCATCTGCGTCACCGTGTTGTGAAAGGCGGCGCTGATTTCAGATGAGGATTTACTTGCTTTTACTGCTTGGACGAGCGCTTCCCATAGCGGTTCGAGGCGCACGATATACGTTCCTCTGTCATAATCAATGGCGAAGGGGTATGAATCGGACTTCTGGATATCACCGGCAATCATCTCTAACTCTGTGGCTGCCTGTGCCTCATAGGTCGCCTCCGGACAGATGCCAAGTAACGCGCTCACAGCGTCGAACAACCGTCCGCAGGAGGAGGTCAGAGGTGTGTTGATGCCCTGCTCTACCATCTGTTGCACAACCCCGATTTCCTCGGCGGGAACCGAAGCGACAAATGGCAGGTCGTGAATTTCACCGAGGCACTGGTACATATAGGCAAGAGCCGTGCGGTACGGCTTATGGATTGCCGCATCTCCCCCAGGTAAAGGCAGGTATTGTAAGTGCCCGTAACGCTCGAACGAGTGATAGTCTGCAATCAGGAACTCGCCGCCCCAGATATGCCCATCGCTTCCGTAGCCTGTTCCATCCAGTGCCACACCGATGACTGGGCCAGCAGTCGGCTGCCAATCGTTGTCAGCCAGACAACTGGCGATGTGGGCATGATGGTGCTGAATCGCGAAAAGGGGTAAGTTTTCCTTTTGCGCTCGCTCTTGGGCGTAGCGCGTTGCCAGATAGTCGGGATGCATGTCGCAGGCGATCGCCGCTGGTTTGGCCCGAAACAAGTGTTCGTATAGGGCTACAGTGGCTTCAAAATGGGCCAGTGTCTCCATGTTCTCCAGGTCGCCGATGTGTTGGCTGATGAATGCGTAGCGATCTCGGGTCAGGCAAAATGTGTTCTTCAATTCGGCACCGCAGGCCAGGATGCGCCCCAGCGGGAAAGCCAACCGTACAGGCGATGGGGCGTACCCTCTGGCTCGACGCAACGGTTGTGGCTGGTCAGCCAGTGGCACAAACCACACGCTGTCATCGTAACGGGCATAGATATCTCGGTTATGCAATAAGAAAGCGTCGGCGAGCGGGCTCAGCCGGCGAATGGCCTCTTCATTATCTTTGGCTATGGGTTCCTCAGATAAGTTCCCACTGGTCATCACCAGAGGCCGGCCTACTTCCTGCAATAAAAGGTGGTGCAAGGGAGTGTACGGGAGCATCACGCCCAGATAGCGGTTGTTTGGGGCCACGGCCCGAGCCACTGTCGAACCATCACGCCAACGCAGGAGCACAATCGGGCTGGCTGGCGAGGTGAGTAAGGCGGCTTCTTCCGGGGTAACCCAACAGTGCCGTTGTACTTCGTCCATCGTAGCCATCATCACCGCTAACGGCTTGTGAGGACGGCGTTTGCGCTCACGCAGGCGTTTGACTGCTATTTCGTTGGTTGCATCGCAGGCCAGATGGAACCCTCCGAGACCTTTCAGGGCGATGATAGCCCCATTCTCGAGCAGGCTACTTACCTGGCGGATGACGGCGCTGTCGTCAAAATTCGTAGTAACGACTCCAGTCGCTGTTGACGCAGATGGAGCGACCGAAGCCGCCGTCGTGGACCGTGTATTGTCCACTAACCATAGGTGCGGGCCGCATACTGGGCAGGCGTTGGGTTGCGTGTGAAAACGACGGTTGGTCGGGTCGTCATATTCAGCCTGGCAGATGGGGCACATATGGAATTCGCGCATAGTCGTCTTCGGGCGATCATACGGGATGTCCTCGATAATGGTGAAGCGTGGCCCACAGTTAGTACAGTTAATGAACGGGTACGCATAGCGCCGGTCCTGAGGGTCGAATAACTCGCGCAGGCAGTCGGTGCAAGTAGCGATATCCGGTGATACCAGTTGGTAGGCATCTGCCTGGGGCAGACTCGGCAGGATAACGAAAGACTCGTGGCCGTTGGGTGATACCTCTGTGATGGAAATGGTCTCGATGTGTGCCCGCGGTGGTGCTTGAGATGTCAAGGCATGGACGAAAGCGTCCAGAGCATGCCCGGAGCCCTCCACCTCGATCTCCACACCTGCCGACGTGTTGCGCACCCAGCCGCGCAGACCGTGTCCGATCGCCAGGTTATACACAAAGGGGCGGAACCCCACGCCCTGGACGACACCGGTGATCTCGATGCGCTTCGCATTATATTGACATAATGGTATAGTTACAATCTCTCGGGTTTTCACTTTTTTGTCTTCTGTTGTCATTTCCGTAACTACTTTGTGCCCCGGCAATTCCGCTAACTCTTAGTTTTCTATGATTGGCTGTGCAGTAACCTTTTGGCCATTTCTAAATCTTCCGCAGTGTTGATGTTAAAGAAAGAGAGATGCTTAGGATCAAGAGTATCTACTTCGCTCTCCGTAACATATCGCACCCTCACCTCGGGGAAAAAACTCACAATGCGCCGTTCTCCAGAGCGTAGCAACTTCTCGATTGGCCGCATACACGCTTTGCTGTAAACGGCGTGCAGTGGCTCTGTCTTGCCGTAGGTGCTCGGGATCACCACATCGAAATCGGCGGACAATAGAATTATATACCGCAGGAGCGGTAGGTTCAACAAGGGCATGTCGCAGGCCACAAACAGTCCTCGCTCATAGCGCATCGCCCGCAAACCGGTATAGATGCCACCCAGAGGACCTGTGTCTGGATAAGCATCTGGGATACTGCGAGCCCGCATCCCTGCGAATTCTGGTCTTGCGTTCGCCACCACCAAGAGGTCATCGCTCAAGGCGCTCATAGTATTGAGGATGCGCTCCAGCAGCCACTCACCATCTATCTTGAGCAGGGCTTTGTCCACGCCCAGACGCTGACTCTTTCCACCCGCTAGCACTACTGCGCTGACTTTCAGCATAATCTCTTCTCAAGGTGTACTCTGGAGTTCCTGGGGATTAAGGTTTTGCCCGAGCGTCTCCAGAATTCCAGATATACGATGAGGATGTGTGTAGACGGTGAACCTGTCGCCTCTGGCAAAGCAGACGAGCGTTACCCCAGACCTATCAGCCAACAATATCCCTGCGTCTGTTGAAGCCGCTTTAGATATGATAATCGGGACGCCCGCGTTGGCAACTTTGGCGATCATACCTGCTGGTTGCCTGCCGGTGCAGCCGATGACGCATCTGGAGAGATCTATGTCATGGAGGAGAGCAAAACCTACCACCTTGTCAATAGTATTGTGTCTTCCAATATCACTGCTGCGCGCAACCAACTCTCCGCCTTGGAAAAGTACAGAGCAGTGGACGCCGCCTGTCTTCTTCCAGATCTCCGACTCGATCTGTCCGATGATTCTGAATACATCTTCCTGCTCAATGACGAGGGGTGAGTGTACAACCCTGGGCAACCCCCTTACGCCAATACAACCCGAAGACCTGAGTTCGTAGTCAACTTCTATCTCGGTTGGTGCATACACCCTTATGTCGTTTGCAAAGACGCGGACCTCGGTAATGTCTTGGGCTAGCCCCTCACACACCACAAACCCTGCCCCTAACTCTTCTAGTTGATCAGGGCTAGCAACGATCTGGGCAAGCGGTGCGTCGTTCAGGTATAAGCGAAAAGTGTCTTCAGTGCAGACTACATCCTTGAACGGTGTGATTGTATTCCCCTTTACTTGAATGGCCGCATGTCCTTCGTAGAGCCTCATCCATTTGCCTCCTGGGATCTCTCTCCGAGTCTCCACAATTATACTGCTATCAGGGAAATAGCAAGCGTGTGGCACAATGCCACACCCTTGCTACCGTCCCTAATAACGGAGCGATCAAGAACTTCCTTACTTCAGGCCGTATAACCACCAGTAGATGGTGCCTACGAAAAAGCCGCCCCCAATGATATTTCCGATGGTCACCGGCAGGAGGTTGGCTACGAAGAAGTTGACCCAGTTCGCCTGGGTTGCCCCGTAGAAAATGCCCAGCGGGATGAAATACATGTTGGCGATGCTGTGCTCAAAGCCGATGGCCACGAAGGCCATGATTGGGAACCAGATGCCCAGGATCTTGCCAGCGATATCCTCCGCAGAGACAGCCAACCAGACTGCCAGGCAGACCAGCCAGTTGCAACCGATGCCCCGCCAGAGCGCTTGGGCAAACGTGAGGGCTACCTTGCTGTCGGCAATCCCCCTTACACCGGTCAAGAACGGGTCCTTGGCAAAAATACCGCCGGCGTAACACAAGTAGGCCAGGAAGATAGAGCCAATGAGGTTGCCAATGTAAACAAGCACCCAGTTCCTGGCTAGTCCTGACCACTTAGAAACGCCCTTGTAGCAACCTGGGGGCACGAGGGCGGTGTTGCCGGTGAAGAGTTCCGAACCGGCGATGATCACAAGCATCAGGCCGACCGGGAAGGTGCCACCAAAGACCAACTTGGATAGCCCTACTAACTCGGGGGCCGTGATGCCTTTGCCGGTGGCGATGGCCACCGTGCCGCCGAAGGCGATGTAAGCGCCGGCCAAGAAACCAAGCACTAACAGTCTAAGTGGTTCGGTTTCGGTCTTGGCCTGGGAGATGGCGCATGCCGCCTCGACGATTTCAGCGGGTTTTTTGAAGCTCATTTTGATTCCCTCCTTTTTGCTAGATTATTTATAAAGCGAAATGGCTTCAAAACGCACTTCGTGCCTTATATCACTTCTCTGTGGAATGAACGCCATACACTTCCACACGAATATGCTCTTCTACCCGAAATTGACGCCCCTGCTGGGCACCCAAGAGACCAGAGCATCTCACTTTGTGCTCTGACCGTAAGTTACAGCAGTGGGAGCGAAATATTTCATTTCTCGCTCCCACTGCTATTGTCTCATGCCTTCTCGATGCGGACAGCCGCCACCTTATACTCTGGGATTTTTGACACCGGATCTAGCGCAGCGATAGTCAGCAGGTTCGCTGCGGCTTCACGGAAGTGGAAGGTCATGAACACCACCCCTGGATCCGGTCGGTCAACCACCTCCGCCTTGGCTACGACTTCGCCACGGCGTGAAGTGACTCGCACTAGATCACCGTCCACAATACCCAATCTCTCGGCATCCCTGGGGTTGATCTCCACTGTGCCCTCAGGATAGAGCTGGTTCAGGCCGGGGATACGGCGGGTGATGGTACCGCTGTGATAGTGATACAGCACGCGCCCTGTGGTCAGCACGAGGGGATATTTCTTATCTGGCACTTCCTTCGCTGGTGCCCACTCTACCGCGTGGAACTTGCCCAGTCCGCGTGAGAATTTGCCCACATGCAAAATTGGCGTGCCCGGATGATCGGGAGCGGGACAAGGCCACTGTAATCCGACCTGCTCAATCCGATCATAGGTGATGCCCCCGTAACTTGGCGTCACAGCGTTGATTTCAGCCATGATCTCGCGTGGGTGTGTGTAGTCCCAACTGGCGAACTTTGCCTTCGATCTATCTATGCCCAGACGCGCTTCGACTCGCTTGGCTAAATCACAGATGATCTGCCAGTCGGGGCGGGCGTTGCCTATGGGCTCGATGGCCTTGCGTACCCGCTGTACACGGCGTTCCGTGTTGGTGAAAGTGCCATCTTTCTCGGCGAAGGACACCCCAGGCAACACTACGTCGGCCAATTCCGCGGTCTCGCTCATGAAGATTTCCTGTACCACCAGAAAATCCAGACTTTGCAGGCATTTGCGGACGTGGTTGATGTCGGGATCGGTCATCATCGGGTTCTCGCCGAGGACGAACAAGGCTTTAATGTCGCCGGCCTCGGCAGCATTGATCATCTCCACGACAGTGAGGCCAGGCTCTGTAGATGCGGTGCTGCCCCATGCTTCTTTGAACTTGGCTTGTGCTGCTTCATCTGCAACCCTCTGATATCCGGGGTAAAAGTTCGGCAAGCAGCCCATGTCACAGGCACCTTACACATTGTTTTGGCCGCGCAGGGGGTTCACTCCACCCCCAGGCACCCCCATGTTGCCAAGGAGCATTTGCAAATTGGCCGTAGAGAGCACATTCTGGTGCCCTTTGGTGTGTTGGGTGATACCCATAGCGTAGATCAGTGCCCCAGGGCGGTTAACCGCGAGCAGTCGTGCCGCCTTGCGGACATCATCCGCTGGCACGCCAGTGATCTCTTCCGCATATTCTGGCGTGTACTTCTCCAGAACTGTCTTGAGTTCTTCAAAGCCTTCTGTGCGGTTGGCTACGAACTCTTTATCGTACAGATCCTCGGCGATCAACACATGCATGATGCCGTTCAGTAGGGCAATATCAGATCCCGGCTTATGCTTAAGGTGAAGGACGGCGACGTCGGCCAGTGGAATATCGCGTGGATCGGCCAAGATCAACTTGGCTCCGTTACGCGCCGCCTGTCGGAGGCGCATGCCAATCACCGGATGTTGCTCCGTGGTGTTAGAACCGATTACCAAATAGGACTTTGCTTGGGTGGTAATATCCTCAATGGAGTTCGTCATAGCACCCGAACCGAACGCGGCGGCCAGACCGGTCACCGTGGAGGAGTGTCAAAGACGAGCGCAGTGGTCAACGTTGTTCGTCCCCAGCACCGCTCGAGTGAACTTCTGGAGGAGATAATTCTCCTCGTTGGTGCATTTGGCGGAACTGAGGACGGCGATAGCGTCGCCACCATGCTTTTTCTTAGTCTCTGCGATTTTCTCAGCCACCAGGTCTAGAGCCTCGTCCCAAGAGGCTTCGACGAACTTCCCGTTTCGTTTGATCAGCGGGGCTACTAACCGATCGGGATGATTCACAAAATCGTAGCCGAACCGGCCCTTCACACAAGTCCAGCCGTGATTGACAGGAGCATCCCAATAGGACGTTACCCGAATGATTTTGCCGTCCCTTACGTTGAGGTCAAACTGGCAACCGACGCCGCAATAGCCACAAGTAGTGGTAACCTTTTTCATTTCCCAAGTGCGTCCCAGTCCTTTAGCGCCTTTAGGTGAAAGGGCACCCGTGGGACATACTTCCACACACATGCCACAGAATTCACAAGGTGAGTCCTCAAGATAGCCATCTTTTGCTGTACCAGGTTTGGCCCGGAAGCCACGATACAGCATTGAAATGGCCTCAACACCGTTGATGTAACTGCAAGCGCGCACACAGGCCTGGCATACCACACATTTATTGTAGTCTCGCTCAATGAAAGGGTTGGGGTCGCTGATAGGATAGTGATGCTCCTCACCCCGATAGGGCGACTCTTTGATGCCCAACTCATAGGCGAGATCCTAAAGCGTGCAGTTGCCCGCCTTCTCGCAAGTCATGCAGTCGAGCGGATGGTCTGAAAGCAATAATTCCAAAACAAAGCGGCGCAGCGCCACGATACCGGGGGTATGCGTCTTAATGCGTATACCTTCTGCCACGGGATAGGTACATGAGGTCTGAAAGGATGTAACATAGGTGGTCTCAGTGGTCCCATCAGCGTTTTGCTTGACACGAGGAATCCCTACTTCCACCAAACAGAGGCGACACGCTCCAATATCAGGCAGAGCAGGATGATGACACAGGGTGGGGATCTTGATTCCCATGGCGGTGGCTGCTTTAAGGATTGTGTTACCCTCTTCCACTTCCACTGCCCGGTCATCGATTGTGAATCTAATCAGTGGCATCGATCTCCTCCCGCTTTGTCAGTTGTAAGATCTGTTCAACCGCTGGTTGCACCAGCGTCTCAGTGGCCGTAGAAAGGCCACGGTGGAAATCGAACTCGTAACCCCGGATAGACACAATGTGGCCCGTAGGCTTTCGATGGTGGAGTGCATCGAGCAACGCAAGGAGCATCGCTGGATTCATGTGGTGGGTGAACGCAGACGCGGCATATTCCGGCAGCACGTGCGCGCAATGCAGATCATCCAGGTCTTCGCGGATGTGTGCATCCACGAAGACGATTTGATCGTAGTCCACCAGCAGGTCCACCAATTCGGGCGATAATTGCATGAGAAAAACAGAATCTGTCTGAGCGCCGAGTGCTTCTAAGCCCGTTTCGTCTTCATGCAGAATCTCTTGCCCCAGGCGCTGGCGCAGGCTGTTGATCGCATAGTATGCAACGCCATCATCGGCGCGGTCCAGATTGCCGTAGCCAATGACCAGGGAGCGAGGCATCAGACCCCCACCAAAGTGACAAAGAGGGCAAGGGAGCGAACCGGTTTATGTTCGCCCCCTTGCGTTGGGCTCGTCCAGGCTGTTACACTAACGAGCGATGCGATCCAGCACAGTGCCATCGGCTGCCACCAGGGTGATCTCCAGCGGCATTTGGCCGATAGCGTGGGTGGAGCATGAGAGGCATGGATCGTAGCAGCGGATCGCTGCTTCCACTCGGTTGAGCATACCTTCGGTGAGTTTCGTGCCGTCCACACAGGCCTTGGCCACCATCCCTGCGGATGTGTGCATAGCCCAGTTGTTGTTGCCCGTGGCTACGATGAGGTTCACCCTAGTCAATAGGCCGTTCTCGTCGGTGTCATAGTCGTGGAAGAGGGTCCCTCTGGGGGCCTCGATCACGCCCACTCCGTGGCCAGTTACCTTTGTTCCGGGATAAGCGCGCACGTCGGTGGACATGATATCTGGATCATCCAGCAACTCGCCGATGTGCTCCAAAGCGTAGAGAGCTTCGATCAGTCGGGCATAGTGGTAGTACAGGGAGCCCTCCACTGGCTTGCCGTTATTGATTTTCTTGAATTGCCGGAATTCTTCATCGGCCAGGGGTGTGCCGATCTTGTCCACAACGTTCAGACGTCCCAATGGGCCCACCCGATATGCTCCTTGTGGCCACCCTAATTTGCGGTAATAGGGGAACTTTAGGAAGGACCAGGGTTCCACGTGTTCGGCTACGTACTCTAAGTAGTCGTTTGGCTTGAATTGTGCGAGCAACTTGCCTTGGGCATCCCTAACGCGGATCTCACCGTCGTAGAGTTGAAGCCCGCCTTCCTTATCCACCAGACCCATGTAGTTAGATGGGAAGGAGGCGAAAGTATTTGCTAGTTCCTTGTTAGCCTCCAGCCAGCCCTTGGCGATACCAATCGCCTCTTGGACGTAGCTGACCATGGTCTCGCGTTCGGCGGCGATCTCATCGCGGTCCTTTGCACTGAGTGGCGCGCTTACCCCACCGGGGACGGCGAAGTAAGGATGCACGCGCTTCCGGCCAAGCCGCTCGATGATCTGCTGCCCGTAGCGGCGTAGGTTCACCGCTTTCAGAGCCAGTTCGGGGTTTGCCTTGATGATTCCAAATACATTCCGGGTAGCCGGATCGGCGTCAAACCCGAAGACTAGATCGGGTGCAGCCAAGTGGAAGAAATGCATGCAATGCGACTGTACCACTTGACCCATGTGCATCAGTTCCCGCAGCAGTTTGGCCGGACGTGGCGGCTCTACACCGGCCACGCCGTCGCAGGCTTTGGCTGAGGCCAAATGGTGGCTGACCGGACAGATGCCGCAGATGCGCTGGGTGATTTGCGTCATCTCGAAATATGGGCGGCCTTCGCTAAATTTCTCCACCCCGCGAAACTCGTCCACGTGGAAGAAAGTCTGCTGTACTTTGCCCTTGTCGTCCAAATGGATCGTGACCCGCGCATGTCCCTCAATGCGCGTCACTGGTTCGATGGTTATTTTTTGAGCACCCATAGTGTTCTCCTCTTAGTCATACTTGAAATGCTCAGGTGGCAGAATCACAGGCATGCGTCCCGCGAGCAACTCTGAAAGCGCGTAGAAAAGGGCGTCTGCACTGGGTGGGCAACCGGGGATGAAAAGATCCACCTTTACCACCTTATCAACGCCTGTAACTACATCCAGCGGCATTCCGAGTTCTGGTGAATCGGGAATGACGCCGTCCACAACGCTCTCAGCCTCTAAGTAAGCGCGCTTTAACGCCGCTTCGGTGCCAACCAGATTGCGCGAGGCGACAATGCCACCAAAGGTAGCGCAGTCACCCACTGCGATGAGGATTTTGCAGCGTTCACGCATTCTCTTGGCCACCTCAACATTGTGCGTGTTACTGATCGCACCGGTGAGGATGCCAACGGTTACGCCGTCTTCTGGCGGATGCTTTAGGTCTGTGACCGGGCTTGATGTGAATTCCACCGCTTCCAGCAACTGGACAATGCGTTCGTCAATGTCCAGTAACGACATGTGACATCCTGCACAGGCGGCTAGCCAATCCGTGGCGACTTTGACTTTTGCCATCGTGGGTTCTCCTTTCACTCAAGTTCCCGGGCTGCACGAGCCGAGATCTCGTCGAGGGTGCCGAAACTCTTGCCCAGTTTCCCTGCCAGCAGGGAGAGGATCTCCCAGTCTGGCTTTGCTTCTCCCTTGGGTTCGACTGCCTTATTGACCTGCTGCACACGACCCTCTATGTTCGTCAGGGTGCCTTCTCGCTCTGACCAGATAGCCATGGGCAGCACTACGTCTGCCTTCTTGGTCAGGGGCGATTCATAACTAGTCTGCACAACGACAAATGCATTGGGGCCGAATTGTTTGAGCATATCCTTGCCGTCCCAATCCTGCTCGCCGACGAGGACAAACACTGTTTCGGCGGAGGATGGATCGAACCCGTTGCTCAACCCGAAGGCCGCGGCAGCGTATGTATTCACGCCGGGTTCAAGCGCGATGAAGACGGCCTTTTCACCCAACTTCCCTAACGCTTTGATGGTCTTATCTGTGATAGCGGGACCATACAGAACCACTGGATGCACGGCACGCTCTGCTAGTTCTACAGCCTTATTGACCTCGTCCATCTTCAAGTGCATGGAGGCGAATGGAGCAAGGCCATTGTCCTTGCTGTCCACTATGATCAGCCGTGCCCCTTTATCGACAGCGCGCTTGACGAGAAAAGAAGCAACCGGCTGGTCTTTAGCGGGATCTGCACTAACCACAAGGATGATATCACTCGTGGTGACATCTGCGAGTGAGCCTCCTGACTTCTCCGACAACTTCGTTGCAACCCCGTTGAGCAGGCCAATGTTGGTGACCCTCAATTCCTCACGGAACAACTTGCCCAGTAGGTATAGCGCCTCGTTGGTAGCGTTGGTTGTGGTTAATACGCCCAGATTCTTGCCTTTGGTGCTACGAATTTGCTCGGCAAGTGCTTCCAAGGCTGTGTCCCAATCCGTCTCCTTTAACTTGCCGTTTTGCCGGAGCAAGGGTTTGGTTACACGCTGGCGCTCATCGTAGAGCGGGTTGAAGCGCCCTGCCTGGCAAAGTAGCCCTGCGTTCACAGGGGCGTCCCAATCCCCTTCGATGCGCAAGACGTTGCCACCGCGCGTTACGATCTCCATACCGCAGCCGATACTGCACTGGCTGCAGACGCTCTTAATGTGCTCCGTCTCGACATCACGCCCCATAAAGGCACTGCGTTTGTCAACCAGAGCGCCGGTGGGACACACTTGCAAACAGGTGCCGCAAGAGACACAGGACGATTGGCCGAAGGGAACGTTCATATCGGCGTGGATCATGGACTCTGCACCACGTTGCCGTACGCCCAAGGTGTGATTCGCCACCAGTTCACTGCAGGCGCGCACGCATCGTCTGCATAGAATGCAACGGTTGTGATCCATAAGGAAATAAGCACGTGTCGCATCCACAGGGAACCGCTTTGTGTAGGTAGGATAAACCCAGTGGTCAACGCCGTAGCGGTACCCCAGAGACTGCAATTCGCAGTCCCCGCTCATCTCACAGTACATGCAGTAGTGGTTTCGCTCCGAAAAAAGCAGGTCGAGAACGAATTTTCGTGCTTGAACCACCTGTGGGGACTCGGTCTGCACCTCCATTCCCTCTGTAACGGGGAATGTACATGCCGTCTGCAAAGTGCGTTGTCCCTTGATCTCTACGAGACACATTCGGCAAGCACCGATTGGGGCCAGAGCAGGGTGGTGACAAAGAGTCGGGATGTCAATCCCTGCCCCCTGTGCGGCCTCAAGAACGGTGCTGCCGGCCGGCGCACTGACCTTTTGGCCGTTGATTGTGATATTGACCATTGCCATCTCAGAGCCCAGCCTCCTTTCTAAGTTTTATTTTAGGTTATCTTTTGGCTGGGGAAAAGTCGCCATTGACATCTCCCCTACCCTGTGCGCCATATTCCGTTGTTTTCGGAGCCTAAAACTCTTCCAGGTCGCAGCGCAGACAGCGCTTGGCTTCCTCACGCGCTATTTCCTCGCTGAATCCCAACTCGATCTCGTGGAAATTCTTGACCCGCTCCGGCGGTGCCTGAGTTGGCATCTCAGGCCGTTTCGCCTCAGCATACTCTTCGCGGTTATAGGTCAGTTCAACCGTGCGATAGGCCAGCCATTCTTCTTTGGATTGTGGGTGGCCATCCTGCAAGTATTCATCCACCGCCATGGCCACCTTGTTGCCTTGTGCTACTGCCTCGATCACGGTTGCAGGACCCAGCACCGCGTCGCCAGCAGCGAAGGCACCCGGCCGCGAGGTATCCAGTTTCCTGCCCACCTTGAACGTGGAATCGCGGTTCACCTCTGGGCTATCACCGTTCAGGCACGACAAATCGGGTGACTGCCCAATGGCCGGAATGACGATATCCACGTCCATGACATACCCTGCTCCTTCGATGGGCACTGGCCGGCGTCTCCCGCTCTTGTCGAATTCGCCCAATTCCTGTGGTTGTAGTTCCAGCCCCGTGACTTTCGTGTCTCCTAAGACGCGGATGGGATTGGTCAGGAAATGGAACTGGACGCCCTCTTCTTCCGCCTCTCGTACTTCAAGGTCTTGCGCCGGCATCTCCGCCCGTGTGCGGCGGTAGATGATGTGCACTTCGGAGGCGCCCAGACGGAGGGCTGTCCGCGCAGCATCGATGGCGGAGTTACCCCCGCCAACCACAGCCACGCGTTTGCCTTTCATCTTGGGTGGCTTACCGAGCGCTACATCCTTCAGGAACGCGGTAGCGTGCATGACCCCGCTCAAGTCTTCGCCAGGCACACCCAGTCGGCGGCTGCTGTGCGCACCGATCGCCAGGATGACCGCGTGATAGCCCATTTTATCAAATAACTCATCCAAAGTAAAGTCTTTGCCTAACGCCGTGTTCAATACGATCTCCACGCCGGCGCGCTTGATGTGGTCGATCTCGGCGTTGAGCACATCGCGTGGCAGGCGGTATTCTGGAATGCCTAAAGCCATCCACCCGCCGGCAACGGGTGCTGCTTCGTAGACGGTTACTTTGTAGCCCCATTGTGCCAGGCGCAAAGCCGCTGTCAGGCCGGCTGGCCCTGCGCCTACGATGGCAACCTTCTCCGTCTTGGCTTCTTCGTTGCGTGGCGGTATCCATGGGTTCATAATCTCATGATCTGCCATGAAGCGCTTCAATTGGCGGATGGCTACTGGCTGATCCAGTTCGCCGCGACGGCAGCGCCGCTCGCAGAAGGCTGGACAAATGCGCCCGCAGATCAGGGCAAATGGGTTGCGCTGGCGATGTACTTCGAGCCCTTCGGCGTATTTGCCCTGGCTGATCAGGGCCACATAACTGGGGACATCCACGCCTGCAGGGCAGGCATTGGTGCACGGTGCTCTGACCAGCGCTTTGCACACCCCGGCCGGACAGCGCTTGTCTAAGATATGTGCCTCGAACTCCTCGCGGAAATAGCGCAACGCGGCTTTTACCGGACCTGGGGTGAGTTGGCCCAGCGCGCACAACGAAGCCGATTCCATGCCCTGTGCGATTTGTTGGATGGTGTCCAGGTCCTGCATCGTTCCTTTGCCTTCCGTGATGCGAGTCAGCACTTCCAACAGGCGCTTACCGCCAACTCGGCAGGGCACACATTTGCCACAGGATTCGGCCGTAGCAAAGTCCAGGAAGAATTTGGCGAACTCGACCATGCAGGTAGTCTCATCTACCACGATCATGCCGCCGGAACCCATCACTGCGCCCACTTCCTTGAGCGAGTCAAAATCTACTGGCACATTGAGCGCTTCGACGCCCAGGCAGCCGCCCAATGGGCCACCGGTCTGCACGGCCTTGAATTTCTTGCCGTCGGGGACTCCCCCACCGATGTCAAAGATGATTTCGCCCAACGTGATGCCCATCGGCACCTCGACCAAGCCGGTGTTATTGATCTTGCCCGTTAAGGCAAAGATGGCTGTTCCGGTGCTGCGCGGTGTGCCGATGCTGCTGAACCAATCTGCACCTTTGAGGATGATTTGCGGTACATTGGCGTAACTCTTGACGTTGTTGATATTGCTGGGCTTACCCCACAGGCCGGAGACAGCGGGGAAGGGTGGCCTGGGGCGAGGCTCACCACGGCGACCCTCAATGGATGCCATCAGGGCCGTTTCCTCTCCGCAGACGAAAGCGCCGGCGCCCTCTTTCAGTGTCAGGTGGAAAGTATGTCCGCTTCCCAAGATGTTTTCGCCCAGCAATCCGTATTCGTGGCACTGCTCAATCGCCATCTTGATGCGCTTAATGGCCAGAGGATACTCGGCACGGCAATAAATGTAGCCCTGATGCGCACCGATGGCATAACTGGCAATGATCATCCCCTCAATGACACTGTGGGGGTCTCCCTCCAGTATGCTGCGGTCCATAAATGCACCGGGGTCCCCTTCGTCCGCGTTGCAAATGAGGTACTTCGGCTCGCCTCGTGCTTTGCGGCAGAACTCCCATTTCAGACCGGTGAGGAAGCCTGCCCCGCCGCGCCCGCGTAAGCCAGACCGTTTGACCTCCTCAATAACTTGGTCTGGGGTCATCTCCGATAGCGCCTTGCTCAGCGCGGCATAGCCGTCTCGGGCGATGTACTCATCAATGCTTTCGGGGTTGATCAGTCCACAGTTGCGCAGTGTGATGCGCAACTGCTTCCCGTAGAAGGGTATGTCCTTGTAGAAGGGTACCGATTGGTGGGAGAATGGCTCTTTGTAAGTGAGGCGGGGGACGACCCTGCCCTTCACCAGCGTTTCTTCTACGAGGTGTGGTACATCCGAGGCTTGCACCTGGCAGTAGAAAATACCCTCTGGGTAAATGATCATAACGGGGCCCATCGCACAGAAGCCACGGCAGCCGGTTTGCACCAGTCGTACCTCGCCATCCAGCCCACGGCGTTTGATCTCCTCGGCTAAGGCCTCGAAAACCGCCGGGGATTTCGATGCTGTACAGCCCGTGCCGCCACAGACGAGCACGTTGGCTCTATATAAAGGTTCCGCCATTGAGATCCTCCTCGGGATACGAAGATATTTTTCTATTGTTCGCTGGTGGGCAGCCGACCTACTACCCACTCTTGCACTACATTGCCTTTGATTAAATGCTCCTCAATGAGCCGGGGCACCATATCTGGTTTGACGTTTCCGTACGTGATGCGTGGCTTGCCTGCCTGTTCGATATCCACCAACGGTTCTTTGACGCACATGCCAATGCATCCGACGGTGGTGACGTGGGCTTCGATCTCACGCTTCTTGAGTTCCTCAAGGATGGCGTGCATCGTCTCACGTGCTCCGGCAGCGATGCCGCAGGTGCCCATGCCGACGGTGATCTTGGTGCCTGTCTCCAGCCGTACCTTGAGGTCTTTTTGTGCTTCTTCGCGCAGTTTCTTTAGATCTTCTAAGGTCTTCAGTCTCGGCATTGAACAGCCTCCTCTGTGGATATATTTTCCGCAGCGAATTGGTTATGGCCTGGGCCTATGCAGGCTCGCCAGCCCCTCAGCCAGCGTGGATTCCAGCCACTGCCTTATCAGTGGATGCGAGAGGGGCACTGTGCCCAATTCGCGGCGCACTTCTGCTGTGTCCAGTTCAAACGTCCGACCATCCACAACGTGCTTGTAGCGGATGTCTACTGCCTGTTCCGAGAGAACCACTGCCATTATGCTTGTGACGATATCGCCCAGCGGTGCGCGGTCAATGTGACTGTGTTGGAAAGTAGCCGTTACCTTCGTTCCTACCCCGGGCTTGGATTGTACCTGGAGATTGCCATTGCACTGTTGGGCTGCTGCCGCGAAGAGCGGCAATCCCAGACCGACGTGCCTGGTGGTACGTGTGGTAACGAAGGGGTCTAATACCCTCTGGGCGAACTCCTCATCCATGCCGCGCCCATTGTCTTGAATTGTGATCTTTAGGATATCGTTCTTCGTGTCCTCCTCGATGAGCAACTCAATGCGAGTTGCTCCCGCCTCCACCGAATTTTCCAGTGCATCGAGGATATGTAGGGAAAGTTCGCGCACTTAATGCAAATCTCTCACGATTTCGGTCATTCTTTCAGGGACCAGGTGTCCAACGACTTCGTTGTCCACCATCGCCGTAGGGGCCAGACCGCAAGATCCCAAACAGTAAACGACTTCATATGTTACCCGATAATCCGGCGTCGTTTCTCCGGCCTTAATGCCCAAGTCGTTTTCGACAGTCCTGATGATTTTGGCCGCGCCACGCACGTGGCAAGCGGTGCCGTCGCATTGACGGATGATGTGTTTGCCGCGCCTGGTCAGGTAGAATTGGGCATAGAAAGTTACCACGCCATACACCTGGCTCAATGGTACTCTCATGCGCTCAGAAATACGTTTCAGTACCTCGGCCGGCAGGTACCCGTAGATTTCTTGCGCCCGTTGCAACACGGGGATTACCGCTCCCTTCTGCGTTTGGAACTCTTCGAATATTGGCTCCAAACGACTGAGGTCCAAGGTTTCTTCAGCCACCTTGCCATATCCTCCTTGATCTAATGTGAATTGGCGAGTACTTTTACTTTTCGACCATTCTGACGGCGAAAGGCCATCGAGATCTCCGTGAGGGTGGGCTCCTCAAGGGTAAATATGGTCCTGTCGCTTATCTCACTCAGACGGTGTGCATCGCCAGAACAGATGAACGAATGTGCCGCGAGTGATGGGTGTCGGCGCTGTATCTCCTCCACGCTGGTGTTACGCGTTATCTCCATAGCGGCGAAATGAACACCCGGTGGGACGAACCCCAGGTTCGCCAATAGACTGTAAGACGGACGATCTATATGTGCTGCGATGCAGAGCCCTTTCCGTTCCTCGACGCCTGAAACCACCTCTTCCACGGAGAGGGAAGTGGAGGTTGCCAGCAGCCTATCATTGTAACGGACAAAATCACCTGTGGCGTCCACTACAAACTGCGGGCCAAAAACTTCTGCCTTGTTTTTCAACATGGGCAGGTGAGCATATATCACTGCTTGCCAATCCAGCGCCCGCTCCACGGTATCAAAAAGACAAAGCAGATGAACCTCTTCTTTAGTTTGGACTTCCATACCTGGCAACACAGTCAGATCGAGTCCACACGCAGCCTCGATAACCGAGGCGACATTCTCTGCCGAGTTGTGATCGGTGATCGCAATGATGCCAAGGGCCAGTTCCCGTGCTTGCCGAACGATCAGAGGCGGTATCATTTCCACCTCGGCGCAAGCGGATAAAACTGTGTGCACATGCAGATCGGCTAGATAAGGTCTCAAGGCTCGTGTGTCATGCTCCAACTCTCATATATTTGCCCACAGGTCTATTCTGTGCCTTGGATTCCCAACCGGCTCAATTGGCCCACAATGGTGAACGTTGTGCGCGGCGTGGTAAGTATAGGGATCCCCTGCTCATTTGCCTTCTGCAATGTAGCGGCATCCGGAGATACCCCTTCGGTCACAATAATACCGGCTAGTTCGAGGAGTGCAGCCACAGCGACGATGTTGACATGCGACTGCAGGGTGACCCATACATTGCCCTTGCGCGCCTTGGCCATGACACAACTGAGCAGGTCAGAGGCATACCCACCTGTTACCTCTGTGTCCAAGTTCTCACTCGCCGTCTGCACGGAAAGAGACAGCGCCTTTGCGATTTCACCTATTGTCATCGTGTTCCCTCGTGGTTACACAGCATCACAGATTGATCAGGATCTCCAGGCGGGTTCCCACCCCAACTTTTGATTCCAGATGCATCTCGTCCGCACAGGCCTGGATGTTGTTTAACCCCATCCCTGCGCCAAAGCCCAGTTCGCGGATCCAATCCGGGGCAGTAGAATAGCCCGGCTGCAGTGCTTTCTCGATGTCGGGGATGCCGGGGCCACTATCCACCGCGACGATCCTGATCCTTTCTGGCTGGATTTCGGCGATGAGTTCCCCGCCTTTGGTGGTGTGAAGGACCAGGTTCGTCTCCGCCTCATAACTGGCCACGGCGATGCGACGCACTACAGCGGGCTTCGCTCCCAGTCGTTCCAAGGCGCGCTTTAACTTGCTGGCAGCCTCTCCACAGCCCACAAAGTCTAAAGGCTTTACCTTGTAGCGCAAAATCAGGCCGGTCTGGTCAGATGTGATGTCCTCAAAAATGTGGCTGGCCCGATAGCGATGGATTTCCTCTTCGTGATAATCAACTTCCAATTGGCGAAGTAAGCCACGCGCGATATCTCCCTGCGTCACTATACCAACCAACTTTCCGTGCCGATTGACTACGGGGAGCCGTCCGAAACCGAAGCGAGCGAATTTATTCAGTGCCTGGACGACGGACTCATCAGCAAACACCGTTTGCACTTCAGTGCTCATTTTCTCGCCGACGGTAGCGTCTATATCGCCAGATTCGAGGGCTTTTATCAGGTCTTCGATGCTGATGATGCCAACTAGTTCGCCATCTCGCAGCACTGGGGTACCTGAAATGCGGTTGACCCGGAGCACCTCCTTCAACTGACGCATCGAATCGTCGGGAGATACGGTGATGACTTTCTTCGTCATGACCTGCTCAATCTTCAGTTCATATACCAGTTCTTGGAGCTTGGTTACTTCTCGGCTTGACTCGGTTGTTAACGTGCTTCTTGGTTCTTGACTGTTCGTGACCACTGTCGTGAGCTCATTCTCTTGCCCAGGGACTAAGGTGATTCCGATTCGATGAACGATGGGCTACATGCCGCATGACGAAGGAGGATCATCGAGCCAGGTGCCTGCCGTCAACGGGAACAAACCACAACTTGGGAGTCCGGCCTGGTATAGTCGGCCACAGGTTTCGTACATCGTGTACTTGGAAGCGAGCAGTGGAATACCCTTCTCTTTGGCCAAAGCGATGGTCTCTGCAGGGGGCAATTTGCCGCGCACGAAAACGATGGCCACGATGCCCGCCATTTCGGCGGTGCGCACAACCTGCGGGTTAGTCAAGCCGGTCATGAGCAAGGTGCCGGCATGGGTAAAAGCCAGGACGTCACTCATTAGGTCGGCACCACAGGCCATTTTCGCCTCGATGGAGAGATCAATCTCTGGCCAAAGTACCTTACCTTCGATGATTTGCAAAACCTCTCGTAAGGTCATGACATCGATTCACTTTGAAGCCGATCACGGCATCGCCAAACAGCCACAAGGGGCCTTGCGAACCATTCGTCTGCGGAGACTTACAGGTGATGGAGGGAAGAATCCTGTAGCAGGTTCTAGACCCCTTGCCCGCTTGAGCAACCCCTCACTGCCCACAACCCCGTGCGTGCAGGCGGTTCCCGATGGCAATCTCTATTGTCCATTTCGAAAGGGTATGATAACTTTTACAAAGCGGCAGGATATTATCATATTTTGGTATCCTTGTCAAATATTTTGTGCGCGGCTAAAAAGTGCCGCGGGCGGCAGAACCAGCCAGCGGAAGGATCCCGTTACTCTACGCATTCCTGCATCCAACCGTGTTCCAGGCCAACGTCTAAGGCAATCTCCACAGCCTCTTCATACTCTTCTGGCGTGATCTTTCGACCCAGCACCGGGTCGCCAACTGCCTTGTGGGCCGGGAAATACTGGTCCATGAGGCTGATGTGCACTCGGGGCGATAGTTCCTCCGCGATCCAGCGCAACACTTCACCTGTCCCGGCCAGTCTCTCGGGCAGCACCATGTGGCGGATGATCATCCCTCGCTGGGCGATGCCGTCGCTATCCACGACCAACTCCTCGCCCACCTGCCGGAACAGTTCCTTTAGTGCGGCGCGGTTGGCGGCTACGTAGCCTTTGAAGCGCGAGAGACGGTGGGCAATAGCATCGCTGGCGTACTTAGCATCAGGCAAATAGATGTCTATAACGTTTTCTAATAAGCGCAGGGTCTCGACACTCTCGTAGCCGCTGGAATTGTAAACCAAAGGGAGGGAGAAGCCTCGTGGCACAGCGTAGAGTAGCGCAGCCAGGATCGCCGGTACGAAATGAGTGGGCGTTACGAAATTGATGTTATGGCAGCCGCGCTTCTGTAGTTCGAGCATCATCTCCGCCAAGCGCTCGACGGTGACCTGCTGACCGACGCCCAGCTGGCTAATGGGGTAGTTCTGACAGAACAGGCAACGCGCGGTACAGCCGGTGAAGAAAATCGTGCCCGAACCTCGTGTGCCGCTAATTGGCGGCTCTTCCCAAGGATGGACGTTCCAGGAAGCGACTACGGGCTCGGCTCCCATGCGACAGAAACCATGTTGGCCGGCCAGCCGATTCACGCCACAATCGCGGGGACAGAGATCGCAAGCAGACAACCGTTCGCGTGCGATCCGAGCCCGTTCTGCCAATTCCCCTGTTCTCGCGAGGGCCAAGTAACTTGGCCGCCATTCACGGCTCCCCAGGGTTAACGTATCGAACCCCTTTCGTCGCAATCATTTCTTCTTACAGCGAGGACTATCCAGTTCACCGTCGTGATCTGCGCATTCTCCCTTGTGCAGGGGACATCACACCAGTCGCGCGTGTGCCACTCTCCCACCGCTGTGCTCGCACTCGCTCCCACTCCGGGACTTGCTTATCTTCTAAGGTCTGGCGCAACTCGAAAATTTGATCTCGCAAGAGGGCTGCTTTCTCGAACTCGAGGTTGGCAGCGGCGGTTTTCATTTGTTTTTCTAATTCGCGGATCAGGTGGTACAGTTCCTCCTTAGGAATGCCCGCCCCAACGCGATATTCGGCCTGTTCCTCGGCAGCCACACGTAGCCGGTCGGTCAGATCGCGCACCTCCTTCACGATACTGGCGGGCACGATACCGTGCTCTTGGTTGTAAGCCACCTGGATTTGACGGCGGCGGTTGGTCTCTTCAATAGCTCTTTTCATGGACTCGGTCATGGTATCAGCGTAAAGGATCACTTGCCCGTGGATGTGCCGCGCCGCACGGCCCATGGTCTGAATGAGCGAGCCCTCCGAGCGCAAGAAGCCCTCTTTGTCCGCATCCAAGATGGCAACCAGTGAGACTTCGGGCAGGTCAAGTCCCTCACGCAGCAGGTTGATGCCCACCACCACATCGTAAACACCGGTGCGCAGGTCGCGTAAGATCTCCACTCGTTCTAATGTCTCGATTTCCGAATGCAAGTAGTGCACCTTAACGCCCATCTCTTGGAGATAATCAGCCAGATCCTCGGCCATACGCTTCGTTAGGGTGGTCACCAGGACGCGCTCGCCACGCTGTACGCGTAGGCTGATCTCGTGGAGAAGGTTGTCTATCTGACCTTTGGTGGGGCGCACAATCACTTCTGGGTCCACCAGACCAGTGGGCCGGATAATTTGCTCTACCACCTGGGCAGAATGTTTGAGTTCATAAGGGCCGGGAGTGGCGGAGGTGTAAATCACCTGGCGAATGTGTTTCTCGAATTCGCTGAAGGTGAGCGGGCGGTTGTCGAGGGCGGAGGGCAGGCGGAAACCATATTCCACCAACACTTCTTTGCGTGACCGGTCGCCGTTGTACATGCCCCTCACCTGCGGAATGGTCATGTGCGACTCGTCCACAACGAGCAAATAGTCCTCGGGGAAATAGTCCAGCAATGTCCAAGGTTGTTGGCCCTTCTCCCGCTGAGATAGATGGCGCGAGTAGTTCTCGATGCCAGGACAGTATCCTACTTCACGCAGCATCTCCATGTCGTAACGAGTGCGTTGCTCCAGGCGTTGGGCTTCCAGCAGTTTGCCCTGGTCTCGCAGTTCCTTCAGCCGTTCCTCTAATTCCTTCTCGATACGCTCCAGGGCGATGTACAATCGCTCCTGGTTGGTGATGAAGTGTTTAGCAGGGAAGATTTGGATTCGCTCCTGTTCGGTCAGTATCTCGCCGGTGAGCGGGTCAATCTCCGTGATGCGTTGCACCTCATCGCCCCAGAATTCAATGCGGAAAGCGGTATCCTCGTAGGCAGGGAAAACGTCCACTGTGTCACCGCGAACGCGGAAACGACCACGCCCGAAATCCACGTCATTGCGCTGATAGAAAATCTCGGTCAGATGCCGTAACACGCGGTCGCGGCGGTGCGTTTCACCTACGGCCAATTTGACGGTGTCCTGACCATATTCGTCAGGTGATCCGATACTGTAGATACAAGATACGCTGGCCACAATAATCACATCGCGGCGCGTGAGCAGGGAAGAGGTAGCCGCCAGACGAAGTTTATCGATTTCCTCGTTGATGCTGGCGTCTTTTTCGATATAAGTATCGGTGCGCGGCAGGTAGGCTTCGGGTTGATAGTAGTCGTAATAACTGACAAAGTACTCCACGGCATTGTGGGGGAAGAACTCGCGGAACTCACTGTAGAGTTGTGCGGCCAGCGTTTTATTGTGACACAGGACGAGCGTAGGGCGTTGCACCTGTGCGATGACGTTGGCGATCACGTAAGTCTTGCCGGATCCGGTTACTCCGAGCAACGTCTGATGCTTGTATCCCCGGCGCAAGCCCTCCACCAATTTGGCGATAGCCTGAGGTTGATCGCCGGTAGGCTTGAAATCTGACACTAATTTGAACTCGGGCATAGGCCTCTCTTGCACATACAAATAATAAGGCGTTAGGTGCTTTCATAGTAATTATACTATCTTTTGCACTTAGTGTCCAGAACAGGCGTTCGGCAAGGTTAAGGGAAACACTTTCTTGGCAAGCCCAACGCCAAAGCCTTTGCCAGATGGGGCTTTTGTACTCCTCAGAAAATGCAGTAGAATAAATTTAGAAGGAGATGTTATGGCCAATCATTGGATCAGCGAGGATCTCGTCTCGCGTCTGAAAGCAGCATTGGGTGATATCTTCGCCGTGGAGGATACCACAATAGGGCAGCAACCAGAGGCTCCGATCCGATTCCGTGGCCGGTTGCTTGTGCCATCTGAACAAGCCTTTGCGCTGATTTCGTCGCGGTTTCGGGAACTGGGATACACTCCCATCTTGCGCCGCGCCGATGGGCAAGATGTGATCTTCGCTGTGCATGGCGTACCCGAACAATCAACGGTCTTCAGCCCAGTGGGCGCATTGCTATTTGTTTTGACGCTACTATCGGTTTGGTTTGTGGGAATGACCTGGAATGCGCCTCCTGAGGCTCAAGATCTTGCTGGTATCTTCCGCTACCCACTTAGTGGACTACCGCATTTAATCACCCTGATGACCATCCTCGTTGGCCACGAACTAGGTCACTATTTCGTGGCCCGACACTTCGGTCTGCCGGTGACATTGCCTTACTTCATACCCCTGCCCGTACCACCTTTCGGGACAATGGGCGCAGTGATCCGCATGAAATCACCACCGCCCAATAAGCGGGTTATGTTGGCAGTTGGTGCGGCGGGCCCACTAACCGGTATCCTGCTGGCAATACCCCTGCTACTGATCGGCCTTTTGAGGTCACAGGTCCAGCCTCTCCCGACTGAGGGGGGATATTACATGGAGGGCAACTCTATCCTGTACCTCGTGCTCAAGTTCCTGGTATTTGGGCGGGTATTGCCCAGTGCTACAGAGGACGTTTTCATTCACCCGATCGCCTTCGCTGCCTGGGGTGGCATCTTGGTCACGTCGTTGAACCTGTTGCCGGCCGGGCAGTTAGATGGTGGACACATTGCCTACGCTCTTTTTGGCAAGCGAGCGCGCCAGGTAACTTGGCTGGCTTTAGGGCTGAGTCTGGTGCTCTCATTGTTGTGGAGAGGGTGGTTGTTGTGGGCAGCGCTTATCTTACTCCTTGGGCAGCGCCACGCCGTGCCACTGGATGACATCACACCTCTGTCTGCGCGGGAGAAGGTCTTCGCTGCTTTCATGTTATTGGTGTTCCTGTTGGTTTTCACGCCGGTGCCACTGGTGATAGTGGCGGAAAGCACTGTTTGACAAAATCTACTTTTCACACTATTATAATAACCAGACAATTTATTCGCGAGTTTGTCTCAAAAAAATCTCTATAGCCTAGTTCGAAGAGTTTTCGGCCGTTGAGGGAAAATTAACAGACCGGGTGGGTCGGAATGGCCAGAGTGCCTAGCCAAAAGCAACGGGCGACCTGGTGGACGATGGCGTGTAACTCAGTGGAAACTGTTGACATTAGGGTGTATTTACCCTGGTGGTGTAGTCCTGCGTGCGGACTCAGACATCACCAGGGTTTTTGATTTGGTTTTGGGTGTTCCACAACGATCCTCGCATCTCTGGTGTAAATGAGCGACTTTTCCGAAGGAGGTGATGTGTAGTAGGGCCAATCTCTTTTGGGTCTATGGGCGAAACTTTTGTGAAACAAGAGGAGGGAGATCCCATGTACAAGAGAGTTATGCTGTTGCTATTGGTTCTGACCCTGGTAGGGGCGCTTGGTGCGTGTGCTCCCGCGGCCCCGGCTGAGATCAAGATCGGCGTCAATGCCGAACTCACCGGCGGTATCCCCGTTATCGGCGCTTCTTGCAAGAATGCGGCGGAGATGGCCGTGAAGGAAGTGAATGATGCTGGCGGCCTGGAGGTTGGTGGCAAGAAGTACAAGATCGTGTTGCTGGTCGAGGACAACGAGGATAAGGCCGAGTCGGCGGCAGCAGTAGCCCAAAAATTGAACACCGCCGGGGTCCTGGTACATATTGGCGCGAACGCCAGCCGCAACGCCATCCCTGCCTCGACTGTCTGTGAAGACGCCAAATTGCCCATGATCAGCCCCTGGTCCACCAACCCCAAAACTACAGCCGGCAAGAAATACGTCTTCCGGGCCTGCTTCATTGACGATTTCCAGGGAGTGGTAGCCGCCAAGTTCGCCATCAACGATCTGAAAGCCAATACCGCCGCTGTTCTCTACGACGTGGCCAGTGAGTACAACAAGGGCATCGCCGAGGTCTTCAAGAAGACTTTCGAGGAGGCGGGCAAAAAGGTAGTGGCTTTCGAGACCTATACCACTGGCGACAAAGATTTCTCCGCCCAATTGACCAAGATCAAAGCCTCCGGTGCCGATGTCTTATTCCTGCCCAACTACTACAGTGAAGTGCCACTGCAGGTGCAACAAGCCCATAAACTGGGGTACACCGGCACCATCTTCGGCAGCGATAGCTGGGGCAACCTGGAAATCATTGACCTCTGCGGCGCCGATTGTGAGGGTCTCTTCTTCACCACCCACTATGCTCCAGACATTGCTACGCCCAAGGCGCAGAAATTCATTAAGGCCTACGAAGCGACCTATGGCAAGACCCCCGACGACGTGGCCGCTCTAACCTACGACGCCTTTGGGTTGGCTTTCCAGGCCATCCAGGCGGCAGGCAAGATTGACCGCGAGGCGGTGCGCGACGCGTTGGCCAGCATCACCAAGTATGAGGGCGTCACCGGGACAATGGAATTCAGGGGCACCGGCGATCCGGTGAAGAGCGCGGTGATCATTCAGATCAAGGGCGGTAAATTCACATATTACACCTCTGCCGCCCCATGATCTTCGCTGTGAAGCCCGGCGTTTCACCCTGAAGGGTAAACAAGGTTAGGTGGGTTTCGTGGAAACGAAACCCGCCTAACCCCATTTTGAATCCTCAAGGAACAGTTGCAGGGAATATACGAAGACAGGAGATTCCAAGTGCAATTTATCATCCAACAAGTATTGAATGCTCTGCAATTAGGCAGTGTGTATGCGCTCATCGCTTTGGGCTATACCATGGTCTATGGCATCCTGCGCATGATCAACTTCGCTCACGGCGACATTTTCATGGTGAGCACCTACTTGGGCTTCTTCGCTGCTTCATTTTTGCTAGGGCGGGCGTTGCATTTACCTGCGGCTTTCACTTTTGTACTAACTTTGGTTCTGGCTATGATTGGCACCTCGCTTTTGGCAGTACTCATCGAGCGGGTAGCCTACAAGCCACTCCGCCAGGCCCCGCGAATCTCGGCGGTGATCACAGCCCTGGGCGTAGGTTTGGTTTTGGAGAACACGACCTTAGCTACTATCGGCCCGGAGCCGCGTATCTTACCACAGGTAATCCCAGTGATTAACCTCAACATTGCTGGAGTAGCCGTCTCCAGCATCCAGATAGTGATCCTGGTTATCTCTGCTATCGTGATGTTCGTCTTAGACACCATAGTGCGAAAGACGATGACTGGCATGGCTATGCGCGCTATTTCCTTTGATAAGACAGTGGTCCCTTTGATGGGCGTGCCCATGGATCGCATTATCTCCATCACTTTCGCACTGGGTTCTTCGATGGCCGCGATTGGTGGAGTCCTCTATGGCATCGCCTACATGATAGACCCTTATATGGGCATCCGCATTGGCTGGTGGGCCTTCATTTCTGCGGTGGTGGGAGGCATCGGCAATATCCGCGGGGCTATGGTTGGCGGCTATATATTGGGGTTCGTGGAGATCTTCGTGGCCGCCTTTTTCCCCTCCACTTACCGTGACTTTGTGGTCTTTGCTTTGCTCTTGGCTCTCCTGGTGTTCAAGCCCACAGGGATCATGGGTGTGCCGGTAGTGCAACAAAAAGTGTAGGATAGAGACTATGAAAAGACGTTGGCTAATTGCACTGGTCCTGGTGTTAATCTTTGCACTGTCCATCTTGCTCCCCCATTTTGGAATCCTGAACCTGTATCTACAGCAGGTGATTATGTATGTGGGGATTAACATCATTCTCACCATCAGCCTGAACCTGGTGAACGGTTATATGGGGGAGTTTTCGGTGGGTCATGCTGGGTTTATGGCCATTGGCGCTTACGTCTCTTCGCTGCTGACTGTGCTTGTTTTTCCCAAGCCCTGGGGGCCGTTTGTGTTCCCATTGGTATTAGTCCTGGGTGGTCTCGCTGCGGCATTGGCGGGTTTGATCGTGGCTTTTCCCTCCTTCAAAACGCGCGGCGATTACTTGGCTATCGTTACCCTGGCTTTTAACATGATCATCAAGAGCGTGCTGGAGAATATTGATGCGATCGGAGGCCCCCGTGGCTTTATGGGCATGAGCAAGTTGACCAACGTAGCGTGGGTCTATGTCTGGGTGCTCATCACCATTTTCGCCATCCGCAATTTCATATTCTCCAGTTACGGGCGGGGTATCCTTTCCATCCGCGAGGATGAAGTAGCCGCGGAGTTAGTCAGCGTGAACACGCGCCAAGCCAAGATCCTAGCCTTTGTCATCTCATCCTTCTTCGCCGGGATTGCCGGTGGACTCTTTGCCCACGTGCTGCAGTTCATCAACCCACGCAGTTTCACTATCCTGAAATCCACCGACGTTTTGGTGATGGTCTATCTGGGCGGTATTGGCAGCATCACCGGTTCCATATTGGGCGCTTCCATATATACGGTTCTGCTGGAGTTACTGCGGCCATTGCAGGTCTGGCGCTGGGTGGTAGGGCCACTTTTGCTCGTCATCCTGATGATCACGCGTCCGCGGGGTATTTTTGGACTGCGCGAGGCACGTGTGCTTATCCCTGCGGAGGAGGTGGGGGCAGATGCCGCTGCTACAAGTTAAAAGCCTCAGCCACTATTTTGGTGGACTGAAGGCAGTCTCAAATTTCAACCTCAACTTGGAGCCTGGGGAACTGGTGGGTATCATCGGCCCCAACGGGGCGGGTAAAACCACGGTTTTTAACCTGATTACCGGCGTCTACCGACCTACTGAAGGACAGATATTTTTCAACGGGCACAATTTGGTGGGGCTACAACCCCACGAGATTATCAACAAGGGCATTGCCCGCACCTTCCAAACCATCCGCTTATTCAAAGACCTGAGCGTTCTGGATAACGTGCGCATCGCCTGTTACTCCAAGGTTCAGTATACCCCTTGGGCCTCCTTCCTCCGCACCAGGGACTTTCGCGCAGAGGAACAGAGAATCCGAGAGGAATCACTGCGTCTTTTGGATATCTTCAATCTGAGCGGTTATGCTCATGCCCAGGCCAAGAACCTGCCTTATGGGGAGCAGCGGCGCTTGGAGATCGCTCGGGCTCTGGCGACCAAACCCAGACTCCTGCTGTTAGACGAACCAGCCGCAGGGATGAACCCAGGGGAAATCAAGCGTTTGATGGAACTCATACAGTGGATTCGCCGTGAGTTTGATCTAACCATTATCCTGATCGAACATCAGATGCGGGTGGTCATGGGCATTTGTGAACGCATTCAAGTGCTGGACTTTGGCGAGACCATTGCTGAAGGCAAGCCCAAAGAAATCCAAAACCATCCCCGTGTGCTGGAAGCCTATCTCGGAAAGGGGGTGGCATGATGACCTTAGATGCGCCCTTGCTGGCGGTCCAGGATCTGGTCGTCTCCTATGGGAATATCAGGGCCCTGCGTGGTATCTCTTTCGAAGTGCATGAGGGGGAGATTGTGACCCTCATCGGGGCCAACGGTGCGGGCAAATCCACTACTTTGCGGGCCATCTCGGGGCTCGTTCCTATCGAGAGCGGCAGTATTACGTTTAACGGCAAAGACTTGCGAGCCTATCCCCCTCACCGTATCGTCGAGTTGGGCATCTCCCACGCGCCGGAGGGCCGAGGCATTTTCGGCAACTTGACGGTGATGGAGAACCTCAAACTGGCCACTTATGCCCGCAAAGACAAGGATGAGATCAACAAAGACTACCGGCGCGTCTTCGACCTCTTCCCGCGATTGGAGGAGCGCAAGAACCAGATCGCAGGGACGCTCTCCGGCGGCGAGCAACAAATGCTCGCCATGGGCCGTGCTCTCATGACCCGTGGTCGTTTGATGCTCTTGGACGAGCCTTCCATGGGCCTGGCTCCCATCTTGGTGCAGGAAATCTTCCGCATTTTGCGGGAGATCAACCAGTCAGGCACGACCATCTTGTTGGTCGAGCAAAACGCACACATGGCTTTACAGGTAGCCACCCGTGGCTACGTCTTGGAGACGGGCACCATCACGCTTCAGGGCCCGACACAAGAACTGGTGAGCAATCCCAAGGTGAAGGAGGCGTATCTGGGAGGATAACCGGGAGATAATGCAGGGTGCAGTGTGGCTGGGCAGTGGGTGGGAAAGATCGGCCTTAACAAAGTGCCTGATTGCAGTCGTTATTTCATTGGTAGTGAGCAACGCTTGCGTTGTCTCCCGAACACCCGAACTTTCGCTTTCACCCAAACGAATCCACTTGGAGGAGACTACGAGGGAGGAAAGCGTGGACTCCCGGGAGATTTTCCTTATCTGGGAGGACCTAGCAGGGGCGGGTGTGGAGTTTCAGTTGTCTCTCGTGCGCCCCCTCACTTATCTCCATTTCCGTGTTCCTCAGGCAGCGGACTTCTGGGTTCAGTGTCGGCAACTCGATGGCGATTTGGAGTTATCCCTTGGCTATCTCAATGATGAGCAAGAAAAAGACCACAAGATTCGACCCCATTTCTGGAAAACAGCAAGCCGAGCAGAACTCTTGATTGACGCAACTTGGAAACAAGACGTTTACTATGTGCTGGATGCCAAGGCGGAGATCCTGCCAGAAATGCCTTGGGTGCTTGTCGTACAAGTCTATGGGAGCCGGTAAGCCGGCGGTAATTTCGAAGGAGGAAGGGGTTGCACAACGAGATTACTTGGGCGGAAATAGACCTAGACGCTATTGCCCACAATGCCCGTCAGTTAAAAAAATACGTGGGTGAGCGGACTGAGTTGATGGCGGTTGTCAAAGCGAATGCGTACGGTCATGGCGCTGTGCCTGCGGCTCGGGCGGCTTTGGAGGGTGGTGCGTCGCGTTTAGCCGTCGCTCGCGTGGACGAGGGACTCCAATTGCGGTCTGGCGGGATCGCTGCGCCCATCCTGGTGATGGGCTATGCCATACCGCCGCAGGCGGGGGACATCGTCCGCCATCGCCTCACCCCAACGGTGAACACACTGGAACTGGCGCAGGCCCTTTCCGCCGAGGTGGCCCAGCAAAAGGCTGCTCCCCTGCCCGTTCATCTGAAAGTGGATACAGGTCTGGGCCGTTTTGGCCTTTTGCCGGGCGAAGTCCTGGATTTCGCGCGGGCGCTCGTGTCTTTGCCCGGCCTTTTCCTAGAAGGCTTCTGGACTCACTTCGCTTGTGCCGATGAGGCGGATAAATCGTACACTTACCAGCAGTTTGCGTTGTATTGTCAGGTGGCACGGCAGTTGGAGGAAGCAGGCATTGCCATTCCCATTAAGCACGTGGCCAATAGTGCAGCTACACTGAGCCTCCCCGAGATGCACCTGGATATGGTGCGCTGTGGCATCACTATCTATGGTCTGCGTCCCTCCGAAGAAGTGAAAATGGTGGTCCCCGTACGCCCCGCGATGACCATTAAAAGCCATGTGGCGCGGGTGCGCACTCTGCCAGCGGGCTCTGGCATCAGTTACAACCGCACGTATGTAACTGCAAGACCGACACCGGTGGCCTTGGTGCCCATAGGATATGGCGATGGGTACCGCCGCGGTCTGTCTAACAAAGGTGCGGTACTCATCCACGGCCAGCGCGTCCCAATCATCGGGCGAGTGTGCATGGATCAATTTATGGTGGACGTGAGCGCCATCCCGGATGTTCAACAAAATGATGAGGTGGTGGTGCTGGGGCGTCAGGGCGAAGAGGAGATCAACGCCGAGGAAATCGGTGCACTGGTGGGTACCAACAATTATGAGACAGTAGCTGCTCTCCTGCCAAGGGTCCCGCGAGTGTATCTGCGCGAGGGCCAAGTAGTTGGCAGGCAAACTATAGTGCAGACATCTTACGGCTGAAGCCGAGAGAGACCCTAATATCTCGGCCTAGATGATCATCTCGCTTCCATCGCCAGATAATTCACCATCCGCCCGTCGGCGGTGAAAACGCCACAGGGGCAACCCTCTGGCCCCACGTACACGCCGCGTTTCGCCACGGGCAGAAAAACGACGTACTCCCCCTCGCCCCCGCTGCGCGCGGCCTTGGCCTCTGTCTGCTGCCAGGCAGGGCCTGCCATGCGCAGTGGAACGTATGCGCTGTACGGCACTGCATAATCTACCTGGAGGAAATGCACGTCCAACGGCATCGAAGCGTTGTAGATGGCGTCTAAGATGCTATTGCTGCAATCCCCGCGGGTGAAACAATCGTTGTAAGGCATCCCGGCCGGGATCACCAGTTCCGGCGGAGTTACTTTATTGCTGCCGACCAACACGTCCAGATACTCAGCGATGGACTGGTCCGCATCCAGCCAAGCGATTTGCAGTGGGAAAGCCCCGGAGAAGGTCAGGTCGGCGCCGAGTTGGTTCTGACCGGGCGTCAAGCGCACAGTACCGCCGACGGGACGCGGACGATTGGCCGGTTCGGCGTGGTAAGGGTCGCCAGGCGATGGTGGGTAGACGATGTAGACATAATTAGCCTCAGGTGGAGCCTCGAAGCGCACCCGGTCGTGCCGCGGACCATAACGCGCTAGTAACTGATTCATCAGCGGCTGGAATGCGCCCACATTACCTTCCCTGATGTAAGTCTGCCAGCGTTTAGAAACTGAACCCAAATAACGCACGGTTGGGCGGTCGGATAGGCGGAAGGTAAACACGCCCGTGAGAGTAGGGTAATCGCCTACGAGGTGCAAATCGCTGCCCATATTGGCGGGAATGCGCACGCCATCGAAGCCGAATTGGAGGGCGAATTCTGTCCGCGGATAGCGCTGCCAAGTATATGGCCCGGCCGTGGGAGGACGCAGATCGGCCGGGGTGATGTAACCGGCCAGAAGCGAACGCGTGACGTCTTTTCCGTTGGCGTAGATGCGTAGCCAAGATTCAGGTGCGGCGCTGCCTATGTGGTCATAGACCGGCATCTGTCCCAAGCCACCAAACTGGGTGATGGGCCGACCGTCAAACCAGGATGGATACGTAACGCGCCCGTAAATGGTGGCTTGGATAGTGAAAGTGTCGCCGTTTGTCGTGCTGGAATCGAACACCACGATGCCGTTATTTCCATAGGAGATAATGCCACCGCGCAGAATATCGTCGGGCACCTGGCCCACCAGATCGGTGATGTTGAGGGCGCGGGGTTCGAGCCAGGCAGGTGTCTGGGCCTCCGCTGGGACCGGAAAGCCAGTGGTTAGAACCAGAGGGATTAGAACTGCGAGCCATAGACGGAGTGCATTGTAATTGGGCATCGGTTTCCTCAACGAGTTTTAGATTGCGAATTTGAGATTGTGCCTCGTGAGTGAGGCTCTGATCTCCGTGTGTTGCTCCTGGTAGTCCCTTCAGTCATTTCCATGCGCATTAGCGGTAAAGATTGATAACATCGCGCAACACCGCCGCGCAGGTGGCCCCAGGCCCTTCCTCCTCGATGGTAGATGTGATCACGCCCATCGTATCGGTATAATATACCACTCCCATACCCCACTTGCCAAACCCCGCCAGAGGGTGCCGGTGCTCCAGAGCCTGTGGGCTTACGCGAAGTCTGTAACCACTGTGCTCTCGCTCTGCTGTGGCCACAAGGCGGATGATTCGCCCCTCCTCGGAGGCACGGCGTAGGTCTTCCAGCGAGAGGGCGCGGATACCAGTGACTTCTACGTCGGCCAGCGTGGCTGGAACACCCAGCACTGCATTGGCCACGATCACCAGTTTATTGGCTGCATCCCAGCCATCTATGTCCAGCGACGGATCCGCCTCCGCAATACCGGCTTTCTGGGCCTCGTGTACTGCCTCATCGAAGCCCAGCCCTTCTTCTAACATCCGGGTCAAGATGTAGGTGGTAGTGCTGTTGAAACATCCCTCCACGCGCTCTACCGTGGCACCGACTAAATCACGACTACCGATATTGAGCACCGGACAGCCTCCCGCAACGGTGGCGCTGAAGGCGATGCGTCGCCCATGGTCGGCAGCCATTTTCATCAGGCGCGAGTAGGCGAGTACGAGAGGGCCTTTGTTAGCAGTTACCACGTCCATGTCATGCTTCAGAGCGGTCTCAATGCAACCCAGGCCCGGCTGTCCATCGCGGAGGTTCACTGGCGAGGCCTCGATGAGCAGGTCGGCTGCGGCCTGGCGCACGAGCTCTATTGCTGGGAGGCCAGGATGGCCGCACTCGGGATATGCGGCGATGCCTCGTCTAGTCTTTTTGAGGCTGAGGATGGTCTCGAGATCCAGGCCCTCTGCACGCCAGGCAGCGCCAGAGGTGTCGGCTGCGCCGACGACGGTGATCTCCAATCCGTAACGGTGGCGCAGCACACTGCCTTTATCTCGCAGGAGTTTGAGAAACCCGCGTCCGATGTTGCCTAGACCAATCAGAATGGTGGGTATCTTTTGGGTTTCCACAAAGATATTATACCGTAAAATCCTCGGAAAGGCAAAATCGGCCAATCCCTTTCTCTTCGTGCTCCACCTCCAACTTGACGCCCCCAATGCTCACGAAGTATATTCATGCCGACCGTGATTCATCCCTAATCTCACACCGAATAGATGGAGACTGCCCTATGCCCTGCACCTGGATCCTTCTTTCCCACACCCACTGGGACCGCGAGTGGTACGAACCCTTTCAAGTTTATCGTCTGTGGCTCGTGCGGATGATGGACACGCTCCTCGATCTCCTTGAAAGCGATGCTCGTTTCGTTCATTTCACCCTCGACGGCCAGACGATTATCCTCCGCGATTATCTGGAGATCCGTCCTGAACAGGAGGCTGCCTTGCAGCGGCTCATCCGCCAGGGACGGCTCCTCATCGGTCCCTGGTACACTCTCCCCGACTTCAACCTGGTCAGCGGAGAATCCATTATTCGCAACCTCCTGTTGGGCGACCGCATCTGCCACGATTTCGGAGCCAAAATGAACGTGGGCTACATCCCCGATCCCTTTGGGCAGATCAGCCAAATGCCGCAGATCCTTCGCGGCTTCGGCATAGACACTGCCATCTTCCGCCGCGGCTTGGACGATCACCCGCTCGAACTGGTCTGGGAAAGCCCCGATGGCAGCGCCGTGCTGGTCTCTTACTTGCGCGATGGCTATGACAACGCCGCCAACCTGCCGGTTCGCAGCGCTGAGGAATTCCTGCATGCGATCCGTCGCGCTGCCAAGAGCCTGGCCCCGTACTCAGCCACCGGGGTTCTCCTCCTGATGAATGGCTCCGACCACCTCTGGCCCCAGCCCGAGATACCCAATCGCCTGGTCGAGGTCCGTCGCTCTCTGGGCGAGGCGGAACTTATCCATGGCACACTGCCCCAGTACATCGAGATGGTGAAAGAGCGGCTGGGTTGGTCCGAGGGAGAGAAGGATCTGCACAGCCTGGCATTGCCGCGTATCAGCGGTGAGTTGCGCTCGCCCAAGAGACATCATCTACTGCCAGGCGTGCTCTCCACGCGGATGTGGATCAAACAGCGCAACGTGGAGTGTCAGACGCTTCTGGAGAAGTGGGTGGAGCCGACCATTGCCTTCGCGCGTTGGGTGACAGGTGAGGACCGTGGCGATGCATCTCTGGCCTGGCAGGCATGGACCTATCTGCTCCAGAATCAGGCCCACGACTCGGTATGCGGGTGTGGCGTGGACGCCGCCCACGCCGATATGGTGGGCCGTTATGACTGGGTCGAGCAGATCGGCGGGCGGCTGGTGGCGGAAAACCTAGTCCGCCTCGCCTCGGCGATAGACACGATGGTTCTTCTCACGGACGACGAGCAAGAGACCGGCAGGCCCGCTCGCGCCCTCGTGGTCTTGAATCCCCTCTCCCATCACCGCACCGACGTCGTCACCACGGAAGTGCAAGTGCCCGGCAGTTTAAGTCGCTTCGTGCTGCGTGATGCCCAGGGGAACGCAGTACCCTATCAAGTCTTGGGTGTGCGGGATGGTGACCTTATGTCCCTTGATCTGGATGCGGATACTCTGCGCGGGGCACTGGCAATGGTGCGAGGGGGCCAGGTGATGGGCCTCGCTGTGCAAGAAGTACGTGCCATCCGCGAGGGCGATCAGGTGAAAGTGGATATCAGCTTGGCGGCGAATATGGAACCCGATATGGCGGAAGTGGAGGCCGGGATAGCGACTATACAAGCCCTGCTGTCGGAGGAGCAGGTGTGTCTTTACCATGTTCAAGCCCATCTGGCGACGACCGTGGCTTTCTGCTTTGTCGCCCATGACGTGCCACCTCACGGTTACGCTACCTACGCGCTGGTGCCTGGTGAACCGGCGGACAAGCCCGTTCCCGCCGATTGCAGTCAAAGTGCGATCGAGAACGAATTTTACCTATTGCGGGCGGAACCCGATGGTACTTTTACTCTGGTGGACAAGAACACGCTGGAAGAATACCCATCTCTGAACCGTTTTGTGGATGGCGGTGACCGCGGTGACGAGTATAACTACTGTGCCCCTCCGTCAGACACCGTTGTGGACGCACCCGTCGCGCCGCCGATCATCGAGGTGTTGGAATGCGGCCCAGTCCGCTGGCGGATACAGATGAAGATGGCGTACCGCCTGCCAGCGCGGCTTGCGGAAGGGCGTGAGCGGCGGTCTGATGAAATGGTAGAGATACCCATTGTTACCATTGCGACGCTCTACTCCGGCGTACCGCGGGTGGACTTCGAGGCGCGGGTGACGAACTGCGCCGAGGACCATCGACTGCGGGTTCATTTTCCCACTGGGCTCATAGCGGAGACCTCCTGGGCAGAGAGCACGTTCGATGTGGTGAGCCGGGGCCTGACCTTGCCTGCCCACACCGAGAACTGGATGGAGCAACCCGTGCCCACCCATCCTCAGCAGAACTTTGTGGACGTGACCGATGGCCTTCAGGGCTTCGCTCTCCTCAATCGCGGGCTGCCGGAGTACGAGGCGATACGCAACCCCGATGGGACGGTGACCTTGGCCCTAACCCTCCTGCGCTGCGTAGGCTGGCTTTCCCGCGATGATATGGCTTGTCGGGTGGGACATGCCGGCCCGGCGCTGGAAACCCCCGGTGCCCAGTGCCTTGGTGAACACGTTTTCCACTATGCGGTTGCTTTGCACCCCGGAGATTGGTCAGCCGTATTGCCCCAGGCTCACGCCTTCAACGCGCCTCTCCGTGCCATCGGCTCCGATATCCACGACGGTGACCTGCCGCCCAGCCTGCCTCTCGTGGAAGTGACCCCAGAATCCGTCATCGTAACCGCCATCAAACTGCCGGAGCAGGGGGATGGCCTGATCGTGCGGCTGCATAACGCCGCAGCGCAGCCAATGGAGGCGACATTACGCCTCTGGCGAGTGCCGCGTGCAGCGGCAATGGTGAGCCTGAGCGAAGAGCACGTGGCCGACTTGACTGTGGGCTGGCGGGGCGACATCCATGTGCCGCTGTGTCCCCGTGGCTTGGCGACGGTGCGCGTCAGGTTTTAAGGGTAGCAAACGAGCGGTGGAGTAGGGCGCTGTAAGGGTTGATCTCGCCAAGTCAATCCTTTGGTCTTATGCTCGCAATCGCCTCGGCAGATAAAGCCGATGCTCGCGAATGTAAGCCTCCACCTCGGGCGGTGTCTGATAGGTGATGGATTGACCCTCACGCACGCGGCGCCGCAAATCCACCGCGGCGATGCCCACCTCTGGCGAATGCAGGAGGATGGTCCGAGCCGTGATGCCTGGCAGGTGGGTTTCCAGGGCTTCTAAGTCGGCGCGATGACCCGGGCGCGGTGCCACGACAAGGTGACATAACCTAATGATTTCCTCGGGCTGATGCCACCGCAGCAAGTCAGCCAGAGAATCCGCGCCGATGATGAAATAAAGGTCCGCCCGCGGTCCCCATGCTTCTTGCAACAAACGCAGGGTATCTACCGTGTAGGAGGGAGCGGGCCGTTCCAGGTCCACCCGTGACAGTTCGAAATGTGGGTTGGAGGCGATGGCTAGTTCCACCATACGGACGCGGTGATGGGCAGGGGCGGAGGAATGAGGCTGCTTCAGCGGCGAGCGGCGCGCCGGGACAAACAATACCCGCTCCAATCCCAATGTGGCGCGCGCGTCCTCAGCGATGATCAGATGCCCGTAATGGATGGGGTCGAACGTGCCCCCCAGCACCCCAATGCGACGCTGTTCCTCGCTCATTCTTGCCATTCCAATTCCGTGCCCCCGATCCAGACGGTGTCGCCCGGCTGGATGCCCCGCTCTTCCAATGCTTGCCAGATACCCATCGCCTTGAGGATGCGCTGAAACCGGGCTACTGCCTCGTCATTGTTCCAATCCGTCATAGCGGCGATGCGCTCGATCCTCTTGCCGGAAACGCGGTAACCGCCGTTCTCCGTGGAGATGGTGAAACTCTGGTCCTCCATCGCCGATGCTGGGCGGAGAATGACCATTTCTTCCACCGGCTCCGGTTCGGGCAACTCGGCCAGGGTGCGTTCCACGATGCGCAAGAGGTCGCGCACGCCTTCGCCAGTGATGGCAGAGATGGCGTGGCTGGTCACCCCTCGCGCCGCCATTGCCTCCTGAATGCGCGGCCAAACCTCCCGCGCGCTTGGCAAATCCATCTTGTTGAGCACTATGATCTGGGGCCGCTCAGCCAGAGTCTGGTCGAACAGTGCCATTTCCTTGTTGATGGCCTCGTAGTCGGCCAGCGGATCTTGGGATGCGCCGTCCAGCAGATGGATGAGCAGCCGCGTGCGCTCGATATGACGCAGGAACCTGTCGCCCAGGCCGCGACCCTGATGTGCCCCCTCGATGAGGCCGGGGAGATCAGCCACCACGAAGTCCCGCCTCTCGCCGTGCACCACGCCCAGATTGGGGATCAGTGTGGTGAAGGGGTAATCGGCGATTTTTGGGCGGGCAGCGCTGATAACCGAGAGCAGGGTGGACTTGCCAGCGTTGGGCACGCCAATGATGCCCACCTCGGCGATGAGCCTGAGTTCCAGCGTGAGCCAGCGTTCCTGACCGGGCTCGCCCTTCTCGGCGATGCGAGGGGCCTGGTTGGTCGGCGTGGCAAAGGATGCGTTGCCACGACCCCCTCGTCCACCTTTGGCTACCAGGACCTTCTGTCCGTCTGCCACCAGATCGGCCAGCAATTCTCCGCTCTCTGCATCCCGCACCACGGTGCCCAGGGGCACCTCTATGAGGACGTCCTCGCCTCGCGCGCCGTGCTGGTCTTTGCCACGCCCGTGCTCACCGCGCCCGGCTTTGAAGTGTCGTTTCTTCTCAAAGGCGAGCAGCGTGTTCAGATGCCGGCTGGCCACGATGTACACATCACCGCCCGCCCCACCATTGCCCCCATTGGGCCCGCCCAGAGGCACGTATTTCTCGCGCCGGAAACTGACGCACCCGTTACCACCGTCTCCGGCACGCACATGGATTTTCGCCTCATCGAAGAACACGGTCTGCCACCTCGATCTGGCAGTTATTATACCGCGCGGGTAAGAGTGCAGCAACTCTCACACGGGGCAATGGCTTTTTGGAGATGTGTGTAAGGATGAGGGCAGCGATTTGCCCCCCATCCTGGCTATCTCGGCGTTGGTGTGGGATGGGAAGGGGAGGGGAGCGGAGGAGGTGCGGGGGCAATCTCCAGGGTTGGGGTGGAGGTGGGGACAGGTAGCGTCGGCGGCAATGAGGGTTTGGCGGTTGGGCTGGCGGGCACCATAGTTGGGGAGACTGTGGGACGCGGCTGTCTTTGGCGCGGCTGATAGATCATGAACAAACCGCTGCATATCATGCTCAGCACAACGATGGCGCTGATCACCCAAAAGATGATTTGGCTTGTGTTCCCTTTCCGACGAGCCACAACTACCTCCTTATCCTGAGAGTGGTGACTTCATATCGTTCGTTTGCTAAGGCGTAGGAGAGCATTTACAGTTTTCGCTCGCAGGGGCGTTCCCTACAGACGCCCCCGACAGTAATCCAGGCCCTGTAGCGCGGGCTGCGAATTGGGATCCAATTCCAACGCCGCCTCGAACCACGGGATCGCCTTCTCACACTGATCCGTGTAGGCATAGGAGAGCCCCAATTCGTAATAGTACTCGATGGAGATCGCACCCAAGGAAATGGCTTTTTCGAATTGCGGGATGGCCTCTTCATAGCGGCGACGCACGTAATGACACCAGCCCAGGTGACCATAGGCGTGCCCGTAGTCCGGCGCAACTTGGATGGCCCGCTCGAATTGCGCGGCGGCCATGTCGTAATCGCCCTGGTCGAAGTACACCAACCCTAAACTATCCAGCGGAATGGGGTCGCGAGGGTCCACCTCGCTGGCTTTCCTGAACTGCTCGCTGGCCATCTCGTAATCCCCCAAGATCCGCCAGTTGCGCCCCAGGCTCACGTATAGGAAACTGAGATTGGGTTGCAGGGCAACGGCCCGCTCGTACTCGTCAATCGCTTGGTTGTATTTCCCCTGGCGTTCCAGCACGTAAGCCAGATTGCGTCGCACGTAGAAATCGTTCTCGTCTAATTGGACGGCGTATTCCGCGGTTTCTTGGGCGCGCTGCCATTCACCCTTGTCGGCATACACCTCAGCCAGGCAGGCGTAACCCAGGGCGTATGTCCTGTCCAACTCGGTAGCCCGCAGGCAGGCGCGCATGGCTTCATCGTAGCGCCCTGCCCAGTCCAATACGATGCCCAGAATGGCCTGATTCTCCGGATTTTCGGCATCTATCTCCACCGCTCGCTGTGCCACATTCACTGCTTCGCTGTAGCGCCCACGCAGGGCCAGCAACCGCCCCCAACGGGCGTAGGCGGTGGCATTGCTGGGGTCGAGTTCGGCGGCGCGCTGGTATTCGGCCAGCGCCTCGTCCACTTTGCCTTGGCTGAAGTAATCATCACCCATTGCTAAGTGAGCAGCGCTGCTCAACTCCGTCGGGGTCGGCGTTTGCTGTGGTTTCCCGAGGTTCAGCACGAGATCTGGCTGGAAATGCCAGACGTAGATCCCTGCTGCCAAGGCCACGATTGCCATCAGTGCGCCCCAGGGTCGGCGCTGTCTCCGCGGTCCCAAATACATATTCACCCTCGGATCGTGGTGAATCCCAGTCGGGTGGTCATCTCAAAGTACTTCACCGCCACTTCTGGATCGCGCATCCCGGACTCCAACTCTGCCAAATCCATGGCTTCCAAGAGGGTGCGTCTGCCATCACACCAGTATGTTAGTAGTGTTGGCAGCACTCGGATTGTCTGGCGATGGCTCTCGCCCAACTCGAACCAAGCCTCACGCTCTTCGGTGGAAAGACGACCCAACTCACCCGTGAGGGAGATGGGGCCGGGATACTTACGCCGCACGATCATCGTGGCGGCTTTCACCTCCCACTCATCTGGCTCTCGTTTCGGTGCAGGCGGTAGCCCGCTGAGTCCAAGATCAGCGGCACGGCGCTGCATGACCTCGCGGGCGCGTTCGATTTCATGGCGCGTGAAGCACCGAGCCTCGTTTGCCAGGTCAGTGACCAGCCAGTCCTCATCCGGTGCCAGCCGTGTCAATGTCGCCAAGGCCTCGCATTCGCGATCGAGGAGAAACCCGATCTCCCGGTCCAATTTCTCCAACTGGCTGGCGAGGGCGAACTCCTCTTTTGCAGCGAGTGCCTCAGCCACAATATCCTGAACACGTCGCGCCACCCGTGCCTTGTACCGTGCGACCATCTCTGTGCCCAGCCAGATGGCTTCATTTCGTCCAGCGCAGGCCAGGAAATAAGCATACGTGGCGGCCAGAATCCCCACAATGGCGAGCATCTCTGGAGAGGTCTTGTCGGGCGTGTCCTCCGAAGTGTGATAGAACTTGTCTGGCCACTGGATGAGCATGGGCATGGGCACACCCACCGTTGGGTCAGAGAAAATGTAGTGGTCGCTGCCGCCCGAGAAAGGCGTTACGGCATGGCGAAAGAGGGCGTAGCCGCCCGTGCCGGTGTGGCTTTCGGCCTGGGTGAGCAACGACTCACGGATGCGCTCAAGGAGGTCGGGGGCAAACGACGGCAGTGACATAGGCGGTTGCTCGATAAGGAAACTGCTGCCGCAAAGATCCTGGTTCTGGCCCACCATATCGAGATTGATCCCGGCGATAAGGCGGTGGAGGTCTTTCTCTTGGGTGGCGAGGTAGGCATAAGTCCCCGTCATCTCCGGCACCCAGAGGAAACGGATGCTCCGAGCGGGGCGCGGGAGTGTGCCCTGCTCGATCAGTTTGGTCAAGACACGGGCTATCTCCAGTGCCGCGCCACTGCCAGAGGCATTGTCATTGGCCGATGGCTGAGGGTGGCACAAGTGGGCTACCACTACAATCTCCTCGTCCCCTTCGCCTGGCACCAGGGCAGTCACCACCTCCGTCTGCCCCTCCCAGAAGCGGCTCTCGATATTGGCGCGCACCTTCACTGGTGGCTCACCTTTGCGCCGGCGTTCTTTGATTAAGGCACGCAAACTCTCGCCTTGGCGAGGGCTGAGAACGAAGCCCAGGCATTCTTTGTCCCCAGGGCCATACCAGAAAGAGGTGTACTGGCGGGCATCGGGGAGATCCATTCGCTCGCGGACGGGGGGCGTGGATCGCATCCCGTCGAAAAGGATGCCCGCGGCGCCGCGTTTCTCTATTGCAAACCACCGTACCCGCTCTACATCCCCGCTGGTAAGTACCATTTTGCCGCGCACATCCAGACCTTGGTAATCCTCGTCCTTCGTGCCATCTTCCAACAGAACGACTTCGGCCTCGAGATTTTTTACCGCGCGGCTGCGCTGTATCAACGAGGTTTTGAGCGAGGCGAAATCGGCTAAGCGGGTCCTTTTTTCTTCCGGTTCGATGAGATCGAGCGTGGCCTCGGTTGCTTCCCATTCCTGAAACATCCGAGAAGTCCAATAGCGCGCCTTTGCTGAAGCGGGGAAACTGAGCACTTCTGCATCCACGCCGGCCGCGCTCAATTGGGCCAGGCAATATTCCGCGGCGGCACGGAAGCCGGGGCTAGCCTGGATACGGTGATGCTGGCTAATGGCAGCCACATGTTCCTTGGCTCGCAGGCCGGAGAATTCATCGCGGATGACTTTGAGGATGTGTTCAAACATGGGACTCCTTTTCTGGCGATTCGCGGCAGCAATTATATCATATTCTTGGACCAGATGCAATGGGAACCAGTGCTCGTGCAGTGGCGTCTTGTCTCAGAAGCAGTATTCGACATCACCATCAAAAACCGCTATAATCTGACCGATGAGACGCACCGCTGCTATCTGGTTATTCTTGTTGCTGGCGCTTGCCGTTGGCTGTGCTAGTGGCTCCACACCCGAACCCACCTTCGCTCCCACTCCTACCCGGGCTTTCGCTCGTCTTCGAATCGCCACAAAGCTGGATGGAGCGCGGGTTATCGTGGACGGCAAACCGCTTGGGGTCACGCCTCTGACGGTGGAACTCCCGGCTGGGAAACATGCTCTCACCGTGCAGGCAGAGGGTTATGCGCCTCTGGAGCGTACCGTGGTGATGCGCGAGGGCGAGGAAGTGCGCATCGAAGAGGATATGGTGGATATCGCTGCCCCCGAATTGACTGTGAGCCATATGCCAGAAAAGGTGGTATGGGGCGCGACAATAGATTTCACAGCCAGTGCGCAGGACAACACCGGGGTTATCAGGATGGCATTGGCGGTGGATGGGAGAACAGTGACGCAGACGGCGGGCGGGCTTTTGACGTATCACCTAAACACAGAGGATCTGACACCTGGTACACATCGAATTGAAATTAGCGCCCAGGATGAGGCAGGAAACGCGGGTCGTACCACATTCGATTTGCAGGTGATGGCACCAGCCACGCCTACTCCTGAGGAAAGGATTGTGACCCAGAGGGTGCGCACCTATACGACCACAATTCAGATACCCACCTACCCCTTCCGCGACTATCTGCGCGAGTCGCACGACGACACAAACAATGTAACTGTGCTGTGGTTGGATCGGTCGTCCTATGAAGCCTCCGCGCCAAGCCCCGTCCTGCAGTCTTATCGTGCGGTGGTGTTGGAAAGCGATCTGCTGAGATTAACTTTCTTGCCAGACTTAGGTGGGCGGCTCTACCAATGTGTTCTCAAGCCCACGGGGCAGAACATCTTCTACCAAAATCCCGTGATCAAGCCTTCTTTCTTTGGCCCTTTGGAACGCGAGAGGAACTGGTGGCTGGCGGCTGGGGGGATGGAATGGGCGTTGCCCGTGAACGAACACGGCTACGAGTGGGGTGTGCCTTGGTCTTATCAAGTCGTAGAGCGGGCTGACCAGGTCAGCATTATCTTACGAAATAGCGAGGATAATGACCGCCTCCAAGCACAGGTTACCGTTACGCTGTCTGCAGGAGAACCTGCTTTTACCCTCCGCTTACGCTTGACCAACCCAACCGATCACCCCATCCGCTGCCAATTCTGGGTGAACGCCATGCTCACCTTAGGTTCCCCGCATGTGACCGGCAACACCGAGTTCATTTTGCCCGGGCGTCAGGCCATCGTACACAGCACGGGTGACCGCGCTCTGCCAGGCGAGCACGGCATCTTGTCCTGGCCTGAACACGAGGGACGCGACCTCTCGTGGTACCGCAACTGGAACCAGTGGCTCGGCTTGTTCATTACCGATTTGACCGCTGATACCGTCGCCGCTTACAATCATGATGCCGGTTTGGGTTTCGTGCGCCGCTTCCCACCCGACCTGGTCCCAGGCGTCAAGTTCTTCGCCTTCGGTCGCGATTTCGTTGATCGCAGTTATACTGATGACGGCTCAGACTACTTCGAACTCTGGGGCGGCCCCTGCCGGACTTTCTGGCCAGAGGACGATATCACCCTTGGCCCAGGCCAGGTGGTGGAATGGACCGAGGTGTGGACGATCGTGCGCGACCGCGCGCAGATACCGTGAAGAACTGTTCGCCATATATTAAACATACAGGAGAATACATGCACTGCGAAGTATGCGGCACTCGACTGCCCGAGGGCGCACTGGTTTGCCCCTACTGTGGCTACGAGATGAGGACAGAACAAAGAAATGACCAGCCCTCGCTGACTCCCCCGCTCGTTGCCGAACCGGTCGGCGAGGAAGAGGTACAAACGGCCCCAAGACGTGGATGCGGCCGGTGGGCTATGCTATTGGGTTTGGTGGTCGGCTTCTCGTTGCTTCTCGTGGTCGGCCTGGGTATTGTCGGAGTGTACCAGGGCCTCCAGGACCGCAATCGCACCAACCGCACCGCCGCCGCAGCCCACTATGATAAGGGTCTGGCTGCTATGGCGCAGGGAAACTACGAATTGGCTGAGGCTGAATTTGAACTCGCCGTGAGCCTGAACCCTGGTCATAGCGAAGCGGCTGCCAAGTTAGTCGAAGTTCGCGCTTTGCTCCAGGGAAGCCCTACTCCTACTCCGGGGCTGCTGGGCGAACGCCTCATCACCCTGTACAATGAGGCCCGCCAAGCATATAACCGGCAGGACTGGGGTGTGGTTATCAACCGGCTCGAGGAAATCGTCAGCCTAGACCCTGCCTTTGAGCGGGATGAGGTGCGGAGTCTATTATTCGACGCTTATCGGGCCAGTGGACTTCAGTTGGTAGGGGAGGATCGCCTGGAAGAGGCCATCCGCTATTTTGACCAGGCCCTGCAACTGCGACCAGGCGACCTGGATGTATTGACCCAGAGACAACTCGCTTCCCTGTATTTGACGGGCTTGAGTTACTGGGGGGCGGACTGGGAGCGCGCCATCGAGGCGTTCCGTACCCTATATAGCATTCAACCACAATACAAGGATGCCCGACAGCGTTTGATAGACGCCTACGTCGCCCACGGCGATGTACTCGCCACCAAGGGCGATTATTGCAAGGCTCGCGATCAATATCAGCAGGCCCTGGACATTGCTCCAGATCCCCGTATCACTGCCAAACGCGACGATGCGGCCACTCAATGCGCTTCTGGTACTCCTCCCCCAGGTACACCAGGACCCAGCGGCTACTTTGTCGGCCGTCTGGTCAGATATGAGGCAGTGGAAGAAGGCAAGATCTATGTGCGTGGTAGGGTCTTGGATGAGAAAGGGAACCCTATTCCCGGCGTTCGGGTAGGTATCTCCGCTTTCGATTGGTCAGCCCCACCCGCCACAACCAATTACGAGGGCATCTATGCCTTCGATGGGCTGGCGAATGAGATCACGTTCACACTGACCTTGGTGGACTTGCCGCACGTACCTTTCGATGTGCATACGTATTTCGGCAAACTGGTGTGGGTGGATTTCCAGCGTCAGCCTTAAGGAAAAGAGAGGAGAACTGAAATGAGCAAACCTGAGCAATCTGAGATGCGTCCAATGCAGTTGAACGTGGAACTGCCAGGCGATCTAGAATCCATTTACGCCAATCTGGCGTTGATCACTCATTCCGCCTCCGAGATCGTGATTGATTTCGCTCGAATGATGCCCAACGTGCCCAAAGCGAAGATATACGCTCGCATAGTGATGACGCCGATGAATGCCAAACTCTTGCTGAAGGCTCTGAGTGATAATCTCAGCAAGTTTGAGGAGAAGTTTGGCGAGATCAAGACGCCCGACAAGGGATTTGAAGTGGAACGCCCGATGGGCTTCAAACATTGATCTGAAGGCAAACAAGAATGAGTAGACTACAAGACATTGTGGAGCGTATCCGTGCCGATTTCGAAGCCCGCAATGCGGCTCGCGATCAGGCTCTGATCCGTTCACGGGAACTGACTCGTCACTGTGCTAACGCCATTCGTGCTACCCACCGCGGCGATTTTGCCGCTGCCCAGGCGCTACTGAACACGGCAGCAAAGGAAGCGGCGGTCATGGCTGCGGACTTAGAGGATTACCCAGACTTGTATTATGCCGGATACACCCAAGATGCGCTGAAGGAGTACGTAGAAGCAAGCGTCACTTACGCCGTCATCCATGGGGAACCACTGCCCTCGCCAGAAGAACTCCGCGTCGAATACCCTGCCTATCTCAATGGCTTAGCCGAGGCGTCAAGCGAGTTGCGCCGGCATACATTGGACTTGATACGCCACGGCGAAGCCTCTCAGGGTGAACGCATCTTGGAGGTGATGGAAGACATCTACGCCGAATTGATCACCATTGATTATCCTGACGCCATTACCGGAGGCTTGCGTCGCACCACAGACCAACTGCGCGCCGTTCTCGAGCGCACCCGTGGTGATCTGACCCTCTCCATACGTCAAGAGGCTATGCGCCAGGCATTGCAAGACTTCGAGAGCCGGATGATGCCTGGAGGCGGGCCAGATGAGTAGGAATGTGATTATTCGAGCCAGCGAATTGGGGCGCTACGATTACTGTGCTCGTAGTTGGTGGCTGGAACGGGTGCGGGGGTACGCCCCAGAGAACATCGAGGACTTGCAGGCTGGCGAATCGGCTCACCTAGCCCATGGGGAGACGGTCATCCGCTACCATTTTGTGCAGCGCTTGGCCTACGCGATCCTGTTGCTAGCCGGACTGGCCGCGCTTTTGCTGCTTTTTCTTTCAATGCGAGGCTAAGCGTCATGTCTTCCAGTACACGCGGGATTATCCTGGCTTGTTGCACTGTGCTAGTCCTGATGGGTTGCACCACGGTATCACTCACGCCTGATCCAGGCCAACCCACGATCCCAACATCTGCGACAGCAGTGACCCCTGCGATATCCGCGACGCCGGTTCCCCTGACCGCCACAGCCAGCCCAACGATCCGCGTCGCTCCTCCCCAACCAACGTTTACTATAACCCGCGTTCCTCCGACATCCACTGCCTCTCCCACCCTATCGCCAACGCCTTATCCGAAATCCGTTATAGTGAATCAGGATGAGCAGCAGATGTACATTTACGAGAATGGGGTGCAGGTACGAGTCCTGCCATGCAGTACGGGGCTTCCGGACAACGAGGAAACTAGGACTCCTGCCTGGGAAGGAACGGTAGGCAAGTACTGGGGTACGTTCTCATCGTTTGGCACCACGCAAGACGAGGGTTGGTTCCTCTTCAAGCACCATGGCAGTATCCTGATACATGGCGCTCCCTACACTCTTGACGAGGATGGAAATAAGGTGTACCAGGACTTGGATGCCCTCGGCGTGCGGCCTATATCCCACGGGTGCATTCGCCTTCACCCTGACGATGCACGTTGGTTCACCCAATGGGGTCCTGAAGGGGCGCATATCGTAATTATGCCCTGGACGGGAGGAAGTAGTCAGTGAATCTAGCAGGCTGGGCGTTTCTATCCTCTGTTCTCCTACTTGCTCTGGGGTTGGCACTGTTGTGGTTGGCTCATCGGCAGCGTGAGAGAACGGGTCTCCCCGCGGGCGAGGTGGTTTACTCAGACACGGGGGCGCGCCATCGGGTGGAGCGCCCTTTGTTCTCACGAAGGTATCGTCTCAGCGGCAAGCCAGATTATTTGGTGTTGCAAGGCGATGCGGTGATCCCCGTGGAAGTGAAGCCCAAACGCACTGCCACATCACCTTACTCGTCCGACGTGTTGCAACTGGCAGCCTATGGCCTCCTGGTGGAGGAGAATTACGGTCAAGCATCCCCCTACGGCATCGTCTCTTATGCCAACGCCTCGTTCCGCGTGCCGTTCACGCCCGAATTGCGTCAAAGACTATTCGATACCTTGGCAGCCCTGCGCGCCGATTTGCATGCCCAAGACGTGGAACCCAGTCACAACTCGCCTCAACGTTGCCTGCGCTGTGGGCACCGTGGGCATTGTGAGAAGAGGCTGGCATAGCCTGACTCGAACATACGTTCGCCAGTTGGACAACTCATCCAAAAGTGATTATAATAAGTCTTAAGCCGCCTTGAACGGCGAATCTAACACCTCGTCGAGGTCAATCGTGTACAAAGCACCGCGTGGCACGCAGGATATCCTGCCGGAAGAATACCCTTATTGGCGTCATGTCACAGATCGGATTCACCATGTGTGTCAGTTGCATGGGTGGGAGCAGTTCGACGTCCCTCTCTTCGAAGAGACGGCCCTCTTCACTCGCGGCATCGGCGAGGCCACGGATATCGTGGAGAAGGAGATGTACTCCTTCAAAGACCGAGGGGGCACAGAATTGACCCTGCGTCCGGAATTCACTGCTGGGGTGGTGCGTGCGTATCTGGAGAATGGTTTGCACACCAGACCCCAGCCAGTGAAACTGTACTCCATTGGTCCCATCTTCCGTTATGAGCGCCCCCAGGCTGGTCGCTACCGCCAGAGCACACAATGGAATGTGGAAGCCATCGGAGAGCAGGATGCTGCCTTGGATGTGGAGACGATGGGCGTGGCCTGGTACCTCTACGAGGACCTGGGCTTCAGGGGACTTTCCTTCCAAATCAATAGCATTGGCTGCCCAGTCTGCCGGCCAACCTATAGCCGAGTGTTGGTGGAATACTACCGACGACACGAAAAAAGGCTCTGCGACGATTGCAAACGTCGGCTGTACACCAATCCCATGCGGCTATTGGATTGCAAGAACGAAGGTTGCCAGCCTATCATCGAGGATGCTCCGCACAGTGCTGACTACCTGTGTGACGAATGTCGGGCTCACTATGCGGAACTCCGGCGCTATTTGGATCTGCTGAAGCGACCTTACACCGAGAACCATCGCCTGGTGCGTGGCCTAGACTATTATACCAAGACGGTTTTCGAAGTGTGGGCGGAGGGCATTGGTGCTCAGGGAGCGCTGTGCGGTGGTGGTCGCTACGATGGCTTAGCCGAGGCGATTGGAGGCCCACATACCCCTGGCGTTGGTTTCGCTGCAGGCGTGGAGCGCATCATCTTGCTCTTAAAAGCCCAGCGCATCGCTCCGCCGCCCCTGCCGAAGCCTTTGGTTTGGGTGGCCTATACTGGCAAGGAAACCAAAGATGCTGCGCTGATGCTCCTGACCGATCTGCGCAGGAATGGCATCGGCGCTGTACTGACTTTCGGCGATCGCAGTCTGAAAGCCCAACTAAAAACCGCTGACAAAGCGGGCGTCGCTTACACCGTTATCCTGGGTGAGGGCGAAATAGCGAGAGGTGAAGTGATTGTCCGCCACATGGCCGCCGGCGAGCAGGTGACCATGTCGTTGTCGGAGATCCCCAAATGGCTAAAGGCGCGCGCACAATGAAGCATCCGACGAAAACGGTTGTAAAGAAAATCGGCATCCTGCACCATCCCAAACTGGAAGCATCCCAGAAACTGGCGGAGGAGATCAGAGCCTTGCTGGCTGATAATGGGATAGATGTCCACTGCGGATCGGCTTGGAATGAGGGCGAAATCCACAGTTGTGCCGAGGATGCGGAACTCCTGATCACCTTGGGTGGCGATGGGACGATCGTGCGTGCGGCTCGTATTGCTGCACCGCTGGGTGTGCCTATCTTGAGCGTTAACATGGGGCGGCTTGGCTTCTTGGCCGAACTACAGCCCTGGGAAGTGCACGACAAACTCCCCACTGTGCTGGACGGTCATTATTGGCTGGAGGAACGTTTGATGCTCCGCGCCGAATTACGCCGTGGGAAAAAATCCATAGGGAGTTATGAGGCTCTGAATGATATAGTGGTCAGTCGGGCCGCGGTCGCACGAGTGATTCGGGTGTCCACTATGGTGAATGGCGAGTATCTCATCACCTATGTCGCTGATGGCGTCATCGTGGCTACTCCCACTGGCTCAACTGCTTATGCCCTGGCTGCAGGTGGTCCTATTATAGACCCCAGCCTGCGCTGCCTGCTGGTGAAGCCGATTGCTGCTCATCTCACCATTGCCCAAGCGCTGGTTCTCCCACCTACGTGCGAGGTAGCATTGGACGTCTCGACTGAGTATGGCGCGCTGTTCACCGTGGATGGGCAAAAAGACGCCCCGCTAGAGGACGGTGACATTGTAATGGTTCGCGCCAGTGAGCACTCGTGCCATTTGGTCAGGCTTCGTCCCCCCAACTATTTCTATGCGACTCTGTTGGATAGGCTACGATGACGGGCGAAAACAACGTCATGTATTGCGCCAACCACCCGGATATCGAAACGCTCTTGCGCTGCAGTAAGTGCGGCAAACCTATCTGCACCCGGTGTGGGATACGCACGCCAGTGGGAGTGCGCTGCCGCGAATGCGCCAACTTGCAGCGCTCGCCGATGTACATCGTTGGCCCCAGCGACCTCTTACGTGCTACCGTCGTCGCCCTGCCTTGTTCTCTCCTGGCGGGTTTTGTGATGAGCCAAGTGAACCTGCTCTTCGGCTTTTTCATTGGGCCTGTTGCAGGTGGCAGTATTGCTGAACTCGTTAGCCGCATCACACACGGCAAGCGGGGTGTGGAGATACAGATTTTGGTCAGCGCCTGCATTATTTTGGGTGCCCTGGTGCCTGCGCTCTATTTGACGGGTGTTTTGTTCAACCGTTCAGCCCTGACTGGGTCGAGGCTGTTCGCACTTGTCTATCGGGTCAATGTAGTTTATCTCGTCTTAAGCGTTGGAGCAGCAATTGCGCGGCTCCGTTAGATCGTGGAGGTGATCGGTCTTTGCTCGAGGAGTTGAGCATCTCGAATTTCGCGATCATTGACAACTTGCAACTGACTTTTGCGCCCGGATTTAATGTGCTCACGGGTGAAACCGGTGCAGGTAAGTCTATCATCATTGATGCCGTTAGCATGCTGCTCGGCGGGCGGGCGGACTCCACTTTCATCCGTTCTGGCACCGAGGGTGCGCGCATAGAGGGCGTCTTTCGCTTGCCTGAGGCCGTGCGCCGCGAGATCGGCCCATTGTTGAGCGAGGGGGGGCTGGAAGGCGAGGATGATACGCTCATTCTGGCCCGCGAGATCAAGGCCAGTGGGCGCAACATCTGCCGCGTGAACAACCGCCCTGTTACATTATCCTTCCTGGAGCAGATTGGCCAAAGATTGGTGGACATCCATGGTCAGAGTGAGCACCTATCGCTCCTGCGTGTGCGGAATCACCTCATCTTCCTGGACCGCTATGCGGGGTTGGAGGAGCAACGCGCCGAATTGGCAACGGTCGTCCAAGCCCTGCGCGCCGTGCGCGAGGAATTGCATGGCCTCATCCGAGACGAGCGAGAATTGGCCCGACGCGTGGACCTCTTGGAGTTCCAAGTCAAAGAGATTGAGTCTGCACGCCTGGACCCGAACGAGGAGGAAGAGATCGCCCGTGAGCGCAACCTCCTAGTGAACGCAGAGAAACTGGCCGGCCTGTGCGCGGATGCCTATCGCCGATTGAATGAAGGCGAAGAGGAGCAGCTCTCCATCATAGACAATTTGGCAGAGGTGATTCGTGATATTGGTGCACTGGAGAAGTTAGACCCAACGAGAGCTTCCTATCGCGCTACAGCCGAGGAAGCGCTGTACCAACTGGAAGAATTGGCCCGCTCCCTGCGGGATTACCAAGAGAGCATTGAGTTCGACCCGCATCGTTTGCGCCAGTTAGAAGAACGGCTCGACCTGCTTTATAACCTCAAGCGCAAATACGGCGACTCTGTGGCGGAGGTCATTGCCTATGGTCAGCGCGCCCGGGCGGAACTCGAGGCCATTACCCATCACGAGGAACGCATTGCGGAACTGCGGGAGAAAGAGACCCATTTGCTCAACCAGATCGCAGTGTTGGGCCAGGCACTCTCCAAGGCTCGTCGTGAAGCCGCCGCCGAACTGGAGGCCGCGGTGGAGCGCGAATTGGGTGATTTGAATATGGCCCGCGCACAGTTCAAAGTTTCCATCGAGTGGGTGGAGGCACCTGATGGAGTGGCCATAGGAGGGAAGACCTATCGCTTCGACGCCACAGGTCTGGACCACGTGGAATTTCTCATCTCTCCGAATGTTGGCGAGCCACCCAAACCGCTGGTCAAGATCGCATCGGGTGGTGAGACTTCGCGTCTGATGTTAGCGATGAAAACTGTGCTTTGCCGTGCCGACCAAGTGCCCACTCTCATCTTCGATGAGATTGATCAGGGCATTGGGGGGCGAACGGGCTCCGTTGTGGGTCGCAAACTCTGGAATCTGACGGAGGGTCATCAAGTGTTCTGTGTTACCCACCTGCCTCAACTGGCTGCTTATGGCGATGTCCACTTCCGGATCTATAAACAAGTCGTCGGCGAGCGCACCGTTACCCTTGTGGATATATTGGACGACGAGGCCCGTATCTCGGAATTGGGTGCCATGCTTGGCGGCCCGGATAGCGAGGCCACTCGCCGCAGTGCTGCTGAACTATACGAAGAGGGAAAGCGCTTTCGCCCTCAGCGAGCCAGCGTTCACCAGGAGTAGCCCGTGGATTGCGTGTTTTGTGCCATTGTCGCGGGTCAGGCCCCGGCTGCGATTATCTACCAGGATGAGCACACGATGGCCTTTATGGACATCAATCCCGTTGCCGAGGGTCATGCCTTAGTGATCCCCAAGGTCCATGTCCAGGACATCTATGAGATAGATGTGCAGACCGCGGCAGCGGTTATGCACACTGTGGTGAAGGTGGCCCGGGCTATCGGAATGACCCTGAGGCCGGATGGCATTAACCTTTTTCAGGCCAATGGGCGGGCTGCTAATCAATCTGTTCTTCATTTCCATGTGCATGTTATCCCCCGGCGCTGGGATGACGGCATCCGCCCACCCTGGCGCCTGAAACCCGGTGATTGGAATGCGATCACGCAAACAGCCGCTGCCATCCGTACCCAACTTATCTCTAATGAATGTTCCCGCCCGGGAGGTGCCTATGATCAACGTTGACCGCATGGTCGGCACGTTTCTGGAGTTAGTGCAAATAGATAGCCCCAGTGGTGAGGAGGAGGTCATCAGCCGACATCTGGTCTCATCGCTGGCCAGCCTGGGTTTGGCCGTGCAGCGAGATGCAATGAACAATGTGATCGCCCGGTTACCAGGTGTGGGCAAACCGATTCTGGTCAATGCCCACATGGATACTGTTACGCCAGGACGTGGCGTGAAGCCTCTCATCCGAGATGGCGTGGTGTACAGTGATGGCACCACCGTTTTGGGTGCCGACGACAAAGGGGGCCTGGCTGTGGCCATTGAAGTCCTCCGTGTGATCTTGGAGAACAAGTTGGACCACCACCCTGTGGAGATCGCGTTTACGGTCGCAGAGGAAACGGGGCTAAACGGTGCGAAGAGTTTAGACCTGCAGCAGTTTGCCGCCTGCATTGGAGTGGGCCTGGATGCAGGGGGTGGACCGGGCACCATCATCGTTTCGGCACCTTCTCATGATAGGATATACGCCACTATCATCGGCAAGGCTGCCCATGCCGGAGCACACCCTGAGGAAGGCATCAACGCCATCCGTGTGGCGGCCGAGGCCATTGCTGCTATGCCCTTGGGTCGCATAGACACGGAAACCACGGCAAATGTGGGTGTCATCCATGGGGGCCAGGCAACCAATATCGTGCCGGAGCGGGTGGAGATCCAAGCCGAAGCCCGCAGCCGCGATGAGGATAAACTCAAGGCCCAGACGCAGAGCATGATGTCGGCGCTGAAAGAGGCGGCACGACGTCATAATGCCAAAGTAGACCTTCAAGTTGAGCGAGAATATTGCGCTTATACCCTCGCTGAGCAAGATGAGATTATCCAACGGCTTTCTGCTGCCTGCCGTCAAGTTGGCGTTGAGCCGTTGCTTCTGCCCAGCGGTGGGGGAAGTGATGCCAACATCTTCAACGCGGCGGGCATCCAGGTCGCCAACATCGGCTTGGGTATGACCCAAGAGCATACCACTGCCGAATGCATTGCCATCGCTGACATGGTGGCGTGTGCCCGGATTTTATTGGCTTGTCTGACGGCGCCCTAATAAAAGCAGGCTGCCAACACATTCAGGAGGTAACAATGGATGCCCTAATCCCCTGGGGTCTGGAGATTATCCGAGCCTTTCAGTCTATGGGTAATAGCACCGTAGATGCTTTCTTCAAAGCGGTGACTTTTCTTGGTGACGAGAAATTCTATCTGCTTGTACTACCGCTGCTGTACTGGTCTATCAACAAGGGCATCGGCGTGCGCCTGGGGTTCCTTTACCTTTATTCGAGTTATATCAGCACCGTGCTCAAAAACGTCTTCGCGATAGCCCGCCCCAGCCCTTCGGTAGTGGAGGTCAAGGTCGAGGCCGAGGGCTACGCTTTCCCTAGTGGCCACGCCCAGACTACCGCGACCGTTTGGGGCTACTTGGCGACGCAATTTCGCCGCAGGTGGTTCTGGCTCGTTACAGCACTGGCTATTGTACTCGTTGGCTTGTCTCGCATCTACCTCGGCGTTCACTACCCGCAAGATGTGATCGGTGGCATAGCGATCGCAATTCTGCTTATCGTGGCCTACAATTGGGGTGTTCAAGCGTACAGTGCACGTATCGCTGCGTGGCCATTGATTGCCAAATTAACGCTGGTCACCGTGTTGCCTATTCTGCTATTCATCCTCCGCCCAGAGAAAGATTCAGCGGCGGCGATGGGGGCAGGCTGGGGTCTGGGTATAGGCATAGTGCTAGACGCGGAGTATTTGCGTTTCCGTTCGGATGGGGCGGTAGGCAAGCGGGTCATCCGCTTTCTGGCGGGTATGGTGGTCACGCTGTTGATCTATTTTGGCCTGAGCGCTGTACTAGGCAGTGCTCTCTATTTGCGTGCCCTCCGCTATGGGCTCATTGGCCTCTGGGTTAGTTTTGGTGCGCCATGGTTCTTTATCCGACTCGGTCTAGCGAATACCTTGTGAAGGGATGGAGCTGCCGCTTCGTTATTCTCTCCACACACCTTTCATTACTCCTGCCCCATTCTTCCAGCCCGTGCTTTCTTGGACGCTCTTTTTTGGTACCTTGAGCGCTGAGATAGGAAAAAGCAGTTGTGAATCGGAGTTATTTGACAAATGCCATCCCTTAGCGATATAGTGGTGCTGATATTGAGCACATCTTCTTAGTTCTTCGCAGTTGCGTATCTTTTGTGGAGTGGTGACGTCATCAAGGAAGGAGACGGTCGGCGGCATGAGTTCGAGCGATGAGCAGTCATTGCTCGAGAGGGTGCGTCAGTACGACGAAACAGCCATCGCGGAGATCTACGACCGCTACTCGTCGAGAATCTACAACTACATATTGCATCGTCTCGGCGATGCTGCCTTGGCTGAAGACTTGACCGCCACAGTCTTCGTACACATGTTGAAAGCCATACGCACCTCCACGGCGTGGCGTGTGTCTTTCTCAGGCTGGTTATATCGCATTGCTCATAATCTGGTAGTAGATCACTACCGCAGCCGCCCCCAAGGAGAAGAACTGACTCTGGATGAGCGGTTGATCGCGTCAGAAAGTGACCCCGCCCACTCGATTGACCAAAGTTTGGCCATGCAGCAGTTACGGTGGGCGTTGGGCTACCTGACTGAAGATCAAAGCCAGGTGATAGTACTCAAATTCATAGAGGGGTTAAGTAATGCCGAGGTGGCATACATCCTCGGCAAATCCGAGGGAGCAGTGAAGTCCCTTCAGTTCCGGGCATTAGCAGCCCTCCGGCGTCTGATGAGCACGGACGAGATAGCGGGATGAGCAAGAAACTAGCGTTCATCCTAGACGAGTGTCTGGGGCAATTGAATAGAGGTGAGAGTGTAGAAGCGTGTCTGAGGCGATATCCCCACTATGCAGCCGAATTGGAGCCTCTCCTGCGGCAGTATCTCTCCATTCGCGATATCCCGCAGGTGCGCACGCCGCCGCCTCGCTCCCCTGATGCCGTGCAATTGGGTAGGGCACGCGTCTTGGCTGAGGCCAGACGACTGCGCGCTGCGTTGCCTTCTCGCCCGCCGTCTCTGACCGAACGGATCCAGCAATTCTGGACACCTCTCGTGCAGCGCGGGCTGGCCAGTTCTGCTGTGGTCCTCGTATTGGTCATCGCCCTCTTGGCCGGAGGGTCCGTGATGGCATCGGCAAATAGCCTGCCCGGGGACCCGCTTTATGGCGTCAAGCGCATTAGTCAGGAGGTCCAGCTTGCGCTTACCCTCAATTCTGAGGCGAAAGCACAACTCCGACAGCGTCTGGACGAACAACGACGGCAAGAAGCGCTTGCCGTGACCCAGGTGGGCCGCATTGTTACCGTGGATTTCGGTGGTGTTGTGGAGAGCATGGGGGACGGCGTCTGGGTAGTCAGTGGTCTGAAGATTTACCTCGGCACCGACGCGGTCATCGTAGGTGAGGTGGCCGTTGGCGACCGAATACAGGTTCGTGCCGTGACCCAGGCGGATAGGACGTTGCGGGCCATTCGGATACAGCGAGAGGTAGAGCCGATAGTCGTTGTGCCTACCGCCTCGCCAACGATAACTGCCACAGTCACGCCGCTTGCACCGACTCAGACGCCTACCGAAAAATCGCAAGCCAAGGAGCACGTGGTAACCGCGACCGCCACAGTCACGTCTATGCCTACTGCCACAGCCACCGTTCCCACTCCTACACGGACGCTCACATTGCCTCCCACAGCAACTGCCACTCCTGCGCCACCCACCGACACTCCGACACCGCCCAGGGAAATGAAAGTGCGGTTCTCAGGCATCATTACGGCGATGGAGGGTGATCTATGGGTGATTTCCGGGCAGACGATACGCGTTACCGCTGAGACAGTGATTGATGAAAGTGCCGCACGCGCAGCAATTGGTGCCTGGGCCCAGGTTACAGCGGTGGGAGAGTCTGGGAATATCCTGCGGGCGCTGAAAATCATCATCGAGCGCGCCAGCGAGCGCGTCGAATTCCAGGGCATCATCCAAAGTATTGGCGCTAATTCCTGGGTTGTGGGTGATCAGACCGTCCGCATTGATGCGAGCACAGTAATCGAAGGCTCGCCAGAAGTCGGTTCCTTGGCGATAGTGAAAGGTATTCGGCTGGGCCCCAGTGAGGTGTTAGCGCGAGAGATCAAAGTTCAAGTTCCGCAGGTTGTCGAATTCGAGGGTATCATTACCAGCATCCAGGGCAACGAGTGGGTAGTAGATAACATCCGAGTCTTGATAGATAATCAGACCATCATTGAGGGTGAACCCCGGATCGGGTGCCGGGCCGAAGTGCGAGGCCTGCTGCGGCCGGATGGCAGTGTCCAGGCAACCCGTATCCGAGTGGTGGAACCTGCTGCTACGCCCACGCCCACTACAACCTCTGTCCCTGAGTGCACAGCGACGCCGACAGCGACGCTAGAAGTCTCTGCGATCCATTCACCTACTCCAGAGGCAACTGAGACCGAGGTGGGTTTAGGGGCAGCTGTGCATCTATCTGAACGGACCGAGTAAAGGGAAGCATCTCGGGAGGGATTGTTACCATGAAGAAATCTCTACTCCAGGATGGAGCACGTGTATCCTGCGCTTTATTGTTGCTGATACTGACCGCGTCCCTGCTTCACAGAACTAAGGCGGCATTCGCTGACCCCGTGCTATCTCCGACACCATCCATCGTGTACAATTTAGGCGTGCGGTTAGAGGGCCCCATCTGGGAAAAGGACGGAGATGAATGGAGGATCGGGGCCTATGTTGTACAAGTTGACCAAGATGCATGGATAGATGAAAGCGGGGGCCGCGCAGATCTCTATGCGTACGTCCAAGTGCTTGCCATAAAGGGGGCAGACGGCTCATTGCGGGCTCGGAGTATTAAAGTTATGAAGCCTACCCAGGCTCCTGCCCACGGTGTGGAGTTCGCTGGACTGATCCAACAAGTTAAAGAGGGGCATTTGATAGTCAGCGACAATATCGTGTGGATGACAAGTGACACCGTTGTAGAAGGAGTCCCCGAAGTGGGCAACCTGGCGGAGGTGAAAGCAATTTTCCGCATCTACAACGTAGTCCTGGCCTGGAAAGTAACGGTGCGGACGCCTGAGGAGCACGCTGCCCTGGTAGAATTCGAAGGCCCCATTGAATCCATTGATGATGTTACCTGGGTGATCTCTGGTGTAGTGGTCACTATTGGCACACAGACCATCGTCCAGGGTGAGCCTCGAGTAGGATATACTGCCGAGGTACAAGGTACGCTTCAACCAGACAACACTGTCTTGGCTAGGCTCATCGTAGTCAAGGAGACCAGCCCGCAAACTGAAGTGGAGTTCGCAGGCATCATCGAGAGCATGAGTGCTAACCAATGGGTTGTGAATGGCATCGCCTTTACTGTCACCCCCGATACCTTTATTGACGAGTCAAAAGGCGTTGCCAGCGTAGGTATGTGGGCATATGTCACAGCCCTGCGCCACGAAGATGCCTCGTTGGTCGCCACGCGAATTCGGATTGACCGAGCCACCGCTACCGGAATGTAGGCTTTGGCTCCTCAAGACCCGTCCAGTGTCCGGCGCTGCAGGCTAGCGCAGGAGGTAAGGATGGGTTTGTTTGTCATGCCTGCAATGGAATGACCACACGCTCCCGGGAAGGGGATTGTCTTTGTTGCGCATAGGGTTGGTGGCATTGCTCGTGGCATGTATTTTCATCACCTGTCCCATAGCCCACGCTACGGGGCCTACCAACGTTCACCTGGAAATCCACCCCACCAATGTTTCGAACTCACCCCAGATCTCCCGCAGCCCATCCATAGCCGTTGATAGCCATGGGATCATCCACATCGCTTGGGAAGAGGGCATTCCATCTCAAATCTACTACAGTTACAACGCTGGCAGCGGATGGGCCGTCCCTCAACGAGTCACTACAGGCGAGCAGCCAGCCATTGCTGTGGACCCAAGGGATGTAGTGCATCTGGTCTTCGTGAACGAGATTTTCGGGAACTACAATGTCCGCTACGTTCGGCGGACAGACAGCGGCTGGACTATCCCCGTGATTGTAGCCAGCACATCCGGCATTTCCAGCGCACCAGACCTGGCAGCAGGCGATGGGGGCATGCTCTACGCCGTCTGGACTGACAACACTCCTGGCTATAATGTGATCTATTACGCCGAATATTCGGGGACGATTTGGATGAACTGGTACCCTATCCCCAGTGCGCGGGGCAGCGTGCCGGCCGTTTTCTACCGGCAGGGCATCGTTCATGTCGTGTGGCAGGATCGCGACACTCCCGCAGATCCCTACGAGATCTACTACACTCAGAAGAGTGAAGGTGGATGGACGGTGCCTGAGAATCTCTCCGATACGCCGTCACAGCAGTCCATCATTGCGGATTTGGCCGTCGATTCCTCAGGACGAGCGCATGTGGGATGGCAAGAGCAATTATCAGGGATTTACAACATCTACTATACCCGTGGTACGCCCGGCCGCTGGACTGCACCGGAGAATATCTCCGGCTCGACTTCAGATGCGGCTCTGCCCGCGATCACCGCTGATGCAGAAGAAGACATCCATGTGGTTTGGGATGAATCTGTTTGGCTGAAATATCGGCACTTTTCGGCGCCGGTCGCGTCGTGGGGGCCCGTTGTGGGTTTGTGGGGAACAGAAGGCATCGCCGACGCGACTATCGCCCTGGGTCGAGATCAGGTCCCGCGGGTTGCGTGGGCGCAACGAGACCCGGGAGGCGATTGGGAAGTCTACGAATCTCCCCTGGCCTATTGGCTGTGGATGCCACAGGTGTTTTGTACTAGGTAGTCTTAGCGGCCGCGCCCCCTCGCCTTTTCAGGTGCACCAATAGCACCGAGATATCTGCTGGATTGACACCCTGAATACGGGATGCCTGGCCCACGGTTGCTGGCCGAAAGCGGTTCAGTTTCTCCCGCGCCTCGTTGCGTAAGCCCACTATCTCCGTGTAATCAAAATCCTCTGGGATGCGCCATTCCTCCAGCCTGCGCATCCGCTCCACTTCGTGTTGTTGTCGCTCGATGTATCCAGCGTACTTCGCCTCGATGATTACCTCCTCTATCACGTCAGCAGGCAGGCCCTCGCCCGGGCTCAGGGCACGGATAACCTCGTAGTCTGCATCCGGTTGGCGAAGGTATTGCAGCGCATTGACCGCTTTGTCCGGTGCCTGCAGGCCCAATTCGAGGAGTCGGGTTACGTCCTCAGGCGATGGATTGAGCCAGGTATTTGCCAGGCGGGTCAACTCGCGTTTCACAGCCTCTTGACGAGCCTGCACTGCTTGGTAGCGCTCTTGGGGCACCAATCCCACTTGATATCCGATCGGTGTCAGGCGTAGATCGGCGTTATCCTGGCGCAGTAACAAACGATGCTCGGCGCGACTGGTCATGATACGGTAGGGCTCGTCAATGTCTCGGGTTACCAGGTCGTCAATCATCACCCCGATGTAAGCCTGGTCACGGCGCAGGATGAGGGGCTCACGCCCTTGGAGGTAGCGGGCGGCATTGATCCCCGCGATCAGCCCCTGCGCCGCTGCTTCTTCATAGCCTGAGGTCCCATTGATCTGTCCAGCGTGGAAAAGCCCCCCAACATGCTTGGTCTCTAGGCTGGCCTTCAACTGGCCGGAAGGAACATAGTCGTACTCGATTGCATAACCTGCGCGAGTGATACGGGCGTCGCGCAAGGCAGGAATCGAATGTAGCATCTCCCGCTGCACATCCTCGGGCAGGCTGGTGAACATTCCCTGTACGTAAACCTCGGTAGTGGCAAAGCCCTCCGGCTCCAGAAAAAGTTGATGCGACGTTTTGTCTGGGAAGCGGACGATCTTCTCCTCGATGGAGGGGCAATATCGTGGCCCAGCGCCGGCAATGAAACCCGAGGCAATGGGCGAACGCGAGAGGTTTTCGCGCACAATGCGGTGGGTTTCTTCATTGGTATAGACGAGGTAACAGGGGAGTTGGGGGCGCCAGGACGTGCGATGTGGTTGTGGGTAAATTGGATTTGGCGGAGGGAACGGCACAGTGGGCACCGTTTCGCCACGCGCGGCCAAAGCCACATGCTCGAAACTGAAGTAGAGTGGCTCATCGCTCCCTACCTGGGGGGTAGTCTGGGAGAAGTCTATAGTGCGGGCATCTATGCGGGGTGGCGTATTCGTCTGGAGGCGACCTAGGGTGAAACCGAGTTCCTCCAGTGACGCCGAAAGGCCCACCGCCGGGAATTCTCCTGCCCGGCCAGCAGGGAAGGCGACTTCGCCACTCAGGATACGACCGCGCAAGAAAGTACCCGTGGTCAACACCACCGCTCGGGCTCGGTAAGTCTCGCCAGCTCGGGTGATGACCCCTGTTACATAGTCTCCCTGTACCGTGAGTTTCTCCACCAGATCCTGCTTTAGGTCCAGGTTGGGCGTATTCTCTAACGTATGCTTCATGTTGAGCGAATAGAGGCGCTTGTCAGCCTGGGCGCGGAGGGCGCGCACCGCCGGACCCTTAGAAACGTTCAGCAGGCGGATTTGGATGAAGGTGCGGTCTATGGCCCGGCCCATCTCACCGCCTAAGGCATCAATCTCTCGCACCAAATGCCCCTTGCCGGGCCCACCGATGCTCGGGTTGCACGGCATCTGGGCGATCAAGTCTAGGTTCATGGTCAGAAGCAGTGTGCGGCAGCCCATCCTCGCGGATGCCAATGCCGCCTCGCATCCGGCGTGACCTGCTCCCACCACGATGACATCGTATTCGCCACCCAGACCCATCAGGCTGATCCTTCCCGTTCCTCTTCGGGCCAATGTCTTGCTGCTACACGGTGCGCAACCGCCCGAAAGCGGCCCCAATCTCGCCAGCGACCAGACAATGATTCCAGTTGCTCCGCTATCGCAGTAAGATCCGCGAGCGGTACCTCTCGATACTCGGTGATGCGCTCTCCTTTGTCTTGTGCCGACACGGCTTGCTCCGACGAGGCCACAACGAAAAGATAGGAGACGAAGGGCAACCTGTCTCCTTGACACAGGAAATCATAGGTTACCAAAGCCAAAAAGCGTTGCACCGTTACAAGTAAGCCTGTTTCCTCCGTTGCTTCGCGGTGCAGGGCGGATAGTATAGATTCGCCATGCCGAATCCCGCCACTGGGGACGCGGTAGATGCCCAGCGGGTAGAAGTCTTTGCGATGCAGGAGCACTTTATCGCTTTTTCTCAAGAGAAAGAAGACCACTTCGCCGCGGTGTTCCCGGGTCCTTTCCTTCCAATATGCCAGCGTCTCGGCCGCGACGTCCAAGTAATGATGTTCCCGCCAGGGCTGACCGTACTTTGCGGACAGCGCTGCTATCTCGCGCTCATCAATGTGTGCCACATTCATTCTCCTATACGATTATAGCCTAACTTGTGAAGGCACAAGAAAACCCCCTCGCTATGGAGGGGGTTTCGGAATGCGGTGCCACTGCTGCAGAACTCGGTGCCAGGGGCGCGCGAGTCCGTAGTTCAGTGCGACCAGCGCTTCCTAGCCCAATTTGACCACATTCGCGGCCTGTGGGCCCTTCGGGCTATCCTCGATGGTGAACTCTACTCGCTCACCTTGTTCGAGGTTGCGGAATCCTTCTCCAGCGATGGCCGAGTAATGGACGAACACGTCCTCCGTCCCGTTCTCGGGCTGGATGAATCCGTAGCCCTTCACGCGGCTGAACCATTTGACAGTGCCAACGGTTCGCTCTGCCATTTTCCTGGTACCTCCTTCGTGCTTTCCAGCATGGGTTTGTATCAATCTGGCCTATAGGCCAGGGGAACTCGCTACAGATCCATTTCTGAGCAAAGAAAAAGCCGCCAAGGCCCCTGCACATGCCTTCGCGGGCATGTTCGACTTAAAAGATGCCATACATGCTATACTCACCTGATTCTATACTACAACAGAATCCCTTAATTGTCAAAAATCACCCTGGGCGCAGTTGGAGCCCCGTCCCCTTCTCGATAATAGCCGGAACATCGCTTCCTCGATGCGCTGCTGGTATTGCCAGAATAGTATTGCTCCCACCGCGCTCCCCACCCCTATTACCGCCCACTGCGCCGTCGAAAATCCTCCCATCCCAGCGCCAATCAAGTTCGACACTGCTAACCCTGGCAATCGTCCCACGAGCGATGCCAATACCAGGCTGGGTAGGGGCAGCGAAGTGAGCCCCGCCGCATAGCAAGCCACGTCGTCGGGCAGGAAGGGCAGGAGGAATACCAGAAAGAAGAAAGCCAGTCCGCGTTCCCGCGCCCCCTCATCTATCCGCGACAAAATGTCAGGGTTCACCAACCGTTCTACCAGTGGGCGACCGAGGATTCGGGCTAGGAGAAAAGCCAAAAGTGATCCCAGCGTGTTGCCGATGGTGCTGTAAAGCGTCCCCCAGAGCGGGCCAAAAAAGTAGCCACTGGTCAAGCCTAGTATCTGGCCGGGGAGGGGAGCCAGGAGTATTTGGGCCACCTGCAAGGCGATGAGCACCAACGGCGAGTAAGGGCGGTACCTGGACAGAAGGAGACGGAGTGGTTCAGGATCGCGGAACAGAACCGGGAATTGCCTGCCCCAAAGAGCAAACGGCACGATCAGCGCCGCGAGGATGATGCCTGCCAGGATGACAGTCCACGCCCTTTTTTGATCCATCTCACAGCCCCCTCATTACAGTATAAAGTATTCGGATGGGGGCGCAAAACCACTTTGTCTCATCACCGCGTCGCCATTTTGTCCGCGCCGCCAGCGAGGATATAATCCGAATTATGACCATCTACGATCGTTACGCAGAGGTCTATGACCGTTCCGGGCAGATCGCCTTCAGCCTGAAGATGATCCCGTACTTGGACGCGCTCCTGGCCCGCCACAATTTCACAGGCCACACCGTCCTCGACTTGGCCTGTGGGACCGGCACCGTGGCGTTGGCTTTCGCCCGGCGCGGGTTAAAGGTGTATGGTGTGGATGCCTCGGAGAAGATGTTGGCTCAAGCACAATCCAAGATGCGTGACACGGGCCTCCACATCATCCTCAGCCAGCAAGATATGCGCTCCTTCGCCTTGCCACAGCCAGTTGACCTTGTCACGTGTCTATACGATAGTCTGAATTATTTGCTCAGTTTTGACGACCTGCTGGCTACGTTCGGCCGGGTGTCGGCAACGATGCTCCCCGGAGCCCTTTTCCTCTTCGATATGAACACCGAGCACACCTTGCGCGAGGTGTGGGACAACAATGTCTTCTACATCAATGACGATGACCTCTCCATCATCCTGCGTAGCACCTACGATGAGGCCGCCCGCCAATCCCACGTCCAGGTAATCGGCTTCATCAGGGTGGGCGACAAATACGAGCGTTTCGAAGAGTGGCACACCGAGGTGGCTTACTCCGAAGAGGAAGTCGAAAGGGCGTTGCGCGAGCAGGGCCTGGAAGTGGAAGCGAAGTACGAATGCTTCACCTTCGACCCGCCGCCAGGCGAAACTTCCAAGCGCATTATGTGGGTGGCGCGAAAATAATAATGAGGAGATAAGTGGCATTGTTATACGCGTTGGGAATGATCGCAGCCTTGGGCTACTGGCTACAGCGGCTCCGCTTCCTGACCCTGAAATTACACCGGTGGGTGCCCATCGGCCTCGTAGCAATCATCGCGCTCTCTGCCTGGCGGGGCTGGCAACGGGGATTTGGGTGGCCCGAGACAGTGGCCATCGCTATCTGCAGCGTGATGCTGGCGCTCTTAAGTATGGCCCGGGCCAGGCGCTTCGTTGTCTTTCGCCGCTGCGACAATCCGGCGGTGTCAGATGTCAAGGAACTGGCAACCGAGGAGAAGGCGTTTATGCGCGCCACCGGTTACTTTGAGGTGGGAGGGAAACGGCGTTATCTTGTTGAGGCGCCCGCCGTCTTTTGGACGACGGAGATGGACGAACACATCGTGGCGGCAAAGGTAACTGGCGTGAATCTGCTGGGAGTGCTGCACTCGCCGTTGGATGAAGTGGGTTGGTGGTACTTGTTTTTGGTGCCGCGAACGGTGCGCAGCATTTCGGCAGGACGATTGTACTTTGGGTTTGGTGCGCGGCCAGCCATCGAAGTGCGGTTCCAGGGTCAGAAGGCTGAGGAATCGCTGGTTTTGTCATTCAACGACAGCTCGGTGCAGAAGCGATTGTTGCGAGAATTACAGGCGCGGGCTGGGCTGTGAAAGCGGTTGCCTGCCGCAAGGGAATCTCTTGGCCGAGATGGTAGGCTGACCGTGCAGGGCTCTGGATACAAGAGGATCTGCGGTGAAGCAGAGGCACTGGAGCATAGGCCAAATCGCGATAGTAGCAGTAGTAGCCCTGCTGGCAGCAGGCCTGTGGGGCGTGTTTGGCCAAGCAAACAGCGTATCACTGCCACCGCGACCCACTATGACCAAACCTCCACCGCAGTTCACGCCCATGCCTTTGCCGACATCCACGCCACTCTTCCTCACCTCCAACCCAATGCCTCCTCTAACCCTCGACGATGTTTTCCCACCCCGCGACCTCTCCGCTTGGCCCTTGGACCCTGCGCGGCTGCGCACCCTCATTGCTACTGGCGACGTGATCCCTGCCCGCTACACAGATGCCATCATCCGCTCCCGAGGGGACGATTTCCTTTACCCGGTGTCTGCCACGAGTGAAATCCTATCAGCCGGTGATCTGACCATAATCAATTTGGAAGCCCCCCTCATAGCGAGCTGTCCTTATCATACCTCTGGGTTCGTCTTCTGTGGGCGTCCCGGCTTCACGGTTGCGCTTCAAGCCGCCGGAGTAGACGTAGCCACACTGGAGAACAACCACATCGGCAACTACGGACATTCGGGCATTTCGGAAACCACGGAACATTTGCGGGCCGCGGGAATCGCCTGGGTGGATCGAAACACGCCCGCTGTGGTGAACGTGAGGGGCCTTCGTTTTGGCCTTCTGGCTTTCAATGGAATCGGGGAGCGCATAGACCGTGAGGCCATGACCACCGAGATCCAAACGCTGCGGCCTCAGGTGGATGTCTTGGTGGTGGCCTTCCACTGGGGCGCTGAATACGTCTCACTGCCCCAGTCCACACCGGGCATCGCCGACGATGACCCGGTCGAGATCGCCCACCTGGCCGTAGATGCCGGCGCCGATCTCATCATCGGTAATCATCCCCACTGGGTACAGGCTGTGGAACTGCATAAAGGGAAACTCATCGTCTATGCTCACGGGAACTTCATCTTCGACCAGATGTGGAGCTACGAGACCAGGGTGGGTGTGATTGGTCGCTATACCTTTTACGATCATGTCTTGGTGAGAGCAGAATTTATCCCCGTATTGATTGAGAACTATGCCCAACCAGTACCCTTGGTCGGAGAGGAGGCCCAGGCAGTCCTGGATAAGATGAAAGCGGCCAGCGGGGAACTGGCGCAGAGGGTAACCTCACATCCATAGGGGTGTTTAATCTTTTCTCTCGCGGCGCTTGATCCAATCCGCCCGGTCCAGTTTCATCTCGTAGAAAAGGACCTCGTTAACACCCCCATGGCGGCGGAAGAAGCGGCGGACGTCGCGGTAACGGTCGTCGGCCAGGAAATCCAGGTGTGCGTCGAAGCCTATGTCGCGGTAGCGCATGCCGATGCGTTGGAAGCCGCAGTGCTCGTAGCAGCGCACGGCACGGCGGTTGGGTGCGGCGACGTCCAGGTAGAGAGTGCGGAAGCCCAATGTCTCGAAAAAGTGGGGCAGGAACGTCTCGATGGCATCGGTGCCATAGCCCTGGCCCACCCACTGAGCCCCGAACCCGATCCCCAGCCGTGCGGAGGTCTGTCCCTCGATTTCACGCAGCGACATACGACCGATGAGTTGGCCGGAGCAGTCTTCAATGGCATATAGACGGCGGGTGGGGTCATTGGCATATGAGGTGAACCAGACATCGCCGCCGATGGTATACGGCAATTGGACATCCCATAGAGCGTAGAGTGGGTCATCAAAAGGTGCCCATTCCTCCATGCGGTTCAGGTCCTCGCGCACCATATCGCGGATCACAACCCGGCGACCAACCAACCGCATTCCTCACCCCTTCTGGCTGCCCTATTCTCCAGGCATCAGAGGACAACCCGTCCGCTCTTTTACTACGTTCGCGAATTTCTTAAATTTGGCGATGTCGGTCGTTGTATACAAAGCGAAAGACTGTGAATCGCCTGTGCCTTGGATGAAGATCAAAGGGTCGCCCATCAAATTCGTCACTATGATCACACGATAGGCCGTTACCGAGCCCAGGGCAGTGTCCAGTTGCACATCGGGCCCGTAAGTAGCGAAGACCCGCGGCGCACTCCCGAACTCGGTTCGAAAACGTCGGTCTGTGTAAAAGACCCCGGTGTTCACATTCACTGCCTTGATTAACTCATCCAATACTTGGTGAATGGATGAGAATGACGTGCTGGCGGGTGAAAACTCTCGCACCTCCGAGTCAAAGAAGACCCGCACCTCCTGCGGCTTCGGCCCACTAACGGGCTTATGGTCGCAGGCTCCTAATGCCAAGGCCACTGCCATCACCAGCAGTACCGCGATCCACTTTGTCTTGTGCATGCCTTTCTCCTTCCGAAGTTCGGGGTCCATTTCATCGCTCACCAGGCTATTCATCCAGTCTGGCGAAGCGATATTTGATCAGTGTCTGCAACGCGGGCGGGCCGTCTTTCAGAGGGTTCAGTTTCTTGGCCTGGCGTGGGTGATACCAGATGGGTACCTCGGCGATGCGATAGCCTTTCCGCAGCAATTTGGCCGTGATCTCTGGCTCGATCTGGAACCGGCTGGGACGCAATTTCAAGCCCCGCAGGATTTCCAGCGGCATCATCTTGTAACAGGTTTCCATATCCGAGAGGTGGCTGCCGTATAGGAGATTGGTTACCCAGGTCAGAAAGCGATTGCCCCAGCGGGTGGTGGTCTTTTGGCTTGAGAGGTCGCGTGCGCCATATACTGCATCGCAATCGCCCTGTTGGAGCCGAGCCAGCAGTTTGGGATAATCCCGAGGGTCATATTCGAGATCGGCATCCTGGATGATGGCCACATCGCCAGTGGCGTGGGCGATGGCAGTGACAATGGCTGCGCCCTTGCCCTGGTTCACCCCGTGACGCACCAAGATCATATCAGGACCCACCAAATCCTGGAGTATCTCCCAGGTGCGGTCGGTGGAACAATCGTCCACTACCACCAGTTGTTTACGCAGCGGGATCTCGCGCACTCGCCGCACCAGTTCGGCGACATGTTCCTCTTCATTGTACACCGGCATCAGCACAGAAAGAATGAGGTTCTCGTCCAATTTGTCCTCTCGTGGGGCATACGCGAAGTCTCAAACTCAAGATGATTGTACCGTAAGCGAGGGTTGTTGTCAATCTGAACCACTGCTTAGAAAGGGTATGAAGACGCAAGGGGCGGGTTCCAAACCCGCCCCTTATACTTTACCACCCGTAGTTTTTCAGCACAATCGGCAGGCGAACGTGATATGGGCCGGTCACGGGTGGAATTTCTTCCCCAATCCAGAAGCCGCCGCTCAGAGAGTAGGCGCCGCCGCTCATCCGGCCTGCATCTGGCTGGCCAATCGTGCCGCCCAGGAGATAGGGCCCACCGCTGCTGAAAGTGTAACCACCGCCGTCCACCGTCCACCAAGACAGATCATAAGTGTCGGCCAGGGCGACGGAGGCCAGCGTGAGGAAGATGGTGATAGCAACAGCAAACCCAAGGAGACGGTGCTTGCTCATTGCTCATCCTCCAATGTCAGCGCCATTGGCTCCATGCGCACGTCCTCATAGCCCGCCCGCTTGGCCACGATGCGGTAATCGAAGGCGATGTTGGCCTTGCCCTCCGCATCCCTCACCTCGAAGGAGGTGGGCGTCTTGTTGGCTACGTAAAGGGAAGCCCAGCCATCCACAGGAGTGAGGAAGACGTGGTAGCCGACTTCCAAGTTGACCGTCGCGGCGAAGACGGGGTCGATCTCCACGATGGCCACGCCATCCTGCAGTTGGGCCGAGCCGAAGTCCTCGAACCAGACGCCGGTGCTCTCGATGGCGTACATCTTGCGCGTCCCGTACTCGCCCGCCGCCACCACTGCCGACTTGGCGCCGCTGGCGGTCATGTTACCGGCCTCGTCCACCCAGAAGACCCTGGTATTCACCCCATTGTAGATACCGAAAGTACTAGTTGAATTGTTGTCCTCGTCCAGATGGAGGTGATACTCGTCGTTGCTGAAAAGCAGGATATCGCTGTTAGGATAGGCAGGATCGGAGTAGATGCGACCGTCGTCATTGGCGCTTGAGGTCCCGCCCAGCACCAGATCCGCATCCGCGTTCGCGTAGCCCCGGCAATAGAGGCCGACGCCGCCAGTGGCTGCGTTCTCAAAGTAGCCTCCGTAACCATCGGGGGATTGGGCTTTCCCATAGACAGCCTTGGTCGTGCCAGTGACGGCGCTGGCTAGACCCATTACCCCGGTGCCAGAAGAGCCAGCCGATGTTCCGTACACGCCGACGGCACTTGTACTGTACCCATATACTCCCCACGTCCCAGCGCCATAGACACCGAGGGGGTAGAATATGGGTGGCCATATGCTAGCAATGTAGATGGTGCCTAAATGACCAATGGCATCCCCCGCTCGACCAGTAACAGCCGGTGCTGTGCCACTGATGACCGCTCCTGGTCGTAGGCTGAGGGCATAGGGGGCGGCGGTCAGCGCCTGGCGCGGGGTGAGCGTAGTGTAACTCCCGCTCCCTGCCGGAGAACGCACCGCGATCTGGAGCCAGCGGGCGTCGCCTTGGAAGGCCGTCGCCCCGAAGTCCAGGTCGGGAATAGTGAACACGCCATTGGTCACGTTCACGTTGGTCTTGGTCTGGGTAGTGCCGATCTGTGTGCCGCCCGCGGCCGCATCCCACAGGCTGAACTGGATGTCAGCGGTGCCGTTGACAGGGTTGCCGTCCTTGATCAGCCGACCCTGGTAGGTAAAAGCCGTGCCCACCGGTGTGGCTAAGGTTGTGGCCTCGCCCTGGGGCACAGGTGCCTGGGCCTGGCTCAGCCCCACCGCTAAAATCAGCAGCAGGGCCAGGCAGAGACCTACTCCGAAAAACATGCGCGTTTTCATTTTTCCCTCCTAGGAAATTTTTCTGGCGTGGGGATGCCAGCCCGCCCCACTTGGCCTGTTAAGAAATCTCTAACAGCCTGGGGGCTGGCCCAGGCGGAAAGACGCTATGCCCTTGATGTGACAAACGAAAAGGCAGCGCTTCCGTTCCGAGCGAAAACGCTGCCTAAACTCACCTGCCAGGCCTGACTTGGCCAACGTTGGCACTACCTTATTCTCGCGGACATAGGATGGGGCGTGGTGCGAATCCGGGTCTTCCACGCTCAATCTCCTCTTCACAAAACGATCCACAACGTATTGTTGTCTGCACGTCTCCGGCGCTTGGTCTGCTAGTCTTATTGTACTCCTCACCAGGAGATTGTGTCAATCATACTAATATGGACAATATGGACTCGCTCCGGCGAAATCCTGCTAACGCTCTTCTCTCATATATGGTTGCATCAACGCCGCTGGGGCCCCAATCCGCTTGCGCATTGCCTCGCCAGCGCTGATCAGTAGGACCAGAATGGTGAAGATAAACGGCAGCATATTCAACAGATTGGGCGAGATGCCCAGGGGCTGCAAGCGGTACTGCAAGACCCGCACCCCGCCGAACAGGTAAGCCCCCAACAGAGCGCGCAGGGGGTCCCACATGGCGAAAATGGTCAGGGCAATGACAATCCAGCCGGCGCCAGCGGTCATACCCTCGATCCAGGCGGTAGTATAGACCACCGAAAGGTAGGCGCCCCCCACACCCGCCATCAGGCCGCCAAAGAAGACCGCCAGATAGCGGACTCGGAAGACGTTGACACCCAGCGCGTCGGCAGTGGCGGGACTCTCGCCCACCGAGCGCAGGGTGATGCCCCAGCGGGTTTTGTACATGATAAACCACAGAACCGGCACCAGAACGATGGCCAGGTACACGAGGGGGTCGTAACGGAAGAATAGCGGTCCGATGATGGGCAGATCGCTCAGCCCTGGCACTGCCAGCGGCGCGAACCGCGTGCGGGGCGGCATGCCGATGTACCGCTTGCCCACCAAACCACTCAGACCCAACCCCAGCATCGTCAGGGCCAGACCCGATACCACCTGATTGACACGCAGGGTGATGCTGGCGAAAGCATGTACCAAAGCCAGGAGCCCTCCCACCAGTGCCGCCGCGGCCACGCCCAGCCATATATTGCCGGTGCTGTGCGTGACACCGAAAGCGGTAACTGCTCCCACGATCATCATGCCTTCCACGCCCAAGTTCAGAACCCCGGATCGTTCGGCGGTGACCTCGCCCAGAGTGCCAAATAGGAGTGGGGTTCCAGCCGGGATGGCGGCTCTCAGTACCAAGAGTATGAAGTCCCACATTATGTCTTGCGCCTCCATTCCAAGCGGATCTGATAGCGAGTGAGCATCTCACCCCCGAGCACAAACAACAGAATCACGCCATTGAAAATATACATAGTGGCCACCGGCAACCCCAATGCGACCTGGATAGCATCTCCCCCCACGAGCAGGCCACCGAGCAAGAGCGCAGTCAAGATGACCGCTAGTGGGTTAAGCCGGGCTAACCAGGCAACGATGATGGCCGTGAAACCATAGCCAGGTGAAACACCCTGCGGATAGCGCAGGCGGTAGTGGATTCCGGCGACCTCCCCTACTCCAGCCAGCCCGGCCAATCCCCCGCTGAGCAACATCACTAATAACACCGTTGTGAGGTAGTTCATACCAGCGTAGCGGGCTGCCTCGGGGTTCTCACCAGTGACGCGGATCTCAAACCCCCATTTCGTTCGCTGTATCAGGATGTAAGCCAATACTGCCAATACCACGGCCAGGATGAGGGTGGGGTAGTGGATTCGAGTGGGCAACAGGCGCGGGAGTTGAGCCGAAGGCGAGAACTTGTCTGTGTAGGGGAATCCCATTTCCTTGGCTCCCTTCCAGGGGCCATATACCAGGTAGTTCACCAGTTCGCTGGCGATGTACACCATCATCAGGCTGCTGAGCACTTCATCCACCCGGAAACGGGCCTTTAGCAGGGCTGGGATCATGGCCCACAGTGCACCCCCAATGAAACCGACTGCGAACATACTGGGCAAGAGGAGCCAGGCTGGCCAGTTCGGACGAGCCAGGGCCAGCCCAGTCGCACATATTGCCCCCACCAGCAACTGCCCTTCGGCACCGATGTTATAAACCCGGGCCCGAAAGGCGATGGTCAATCCTACTCCAACTAACATCAGTGGGATCGCTTTGACTACAGTCTCGGAAAGCCCGTACAGGCTGCCAAATGCCCCGCGGAAGATGCGTTGATAGGCCACGATTGGATTCACACCCAGGGCGCGAAAGAGCACAGCAATGACTGCCAGCGCCAATAACAGAGATAAGGCCAATGTCAGATATTCCAGCCCGCGAGGGACAGCCAATCGCTTTTCGAGCCTGAGAGATAGCCAGCCTTTCATACCACCTCCGGCACGGACATTTTCTTTGCGCCGGCCATCATTAGACCAATTGTCTCCAGGTCGGCCTGGTCGGCCGGCAAAATCCCCATGATCTGCCCCTCGAACATCACGGCAATACGATCGCTCAATTGCAACACTTCTTCCAGATCCTCGGAAACCAATAGCACTGCGGTCCCCTGGTCGCGTTGTGCCAGGAGAAGTTGGCGGATGTACTCAGTGGCGCCCACATCCAAACCACTCGTGGGGTGTGCCGCGACCAGCAACGTGGGAGTGTGAGAAGTTTCGCGGGCTAGAATCACCCGCTGGATGTTGCCGCCAGAGAGCAATTTGACCGGCGTCTTCAGGCTGGGAGTGGCTACCGAATACTGGGCAACCAGATGGTCTGCATACTCGTTGATGGCGCCATAATCAAGAAATGCCCCCTGGGTGAAGGGCGCTTGGCAATAATTCCTCAGAATGAGGTTTTCGGCTACACTCAGGCTGGGGACCAATCCGATCAGCCGCTCACCCGGGATATAGCAAACGCCGCGCTCGATCAACGCTCGTGGCGGCTGATTGGTTACTTCCTGCTCCTGGATGAAGACACGACCCTGCGTGCTGGGGCGCAGGCCCACCAGAGCCTCGACCAATTCCCGTTGGCCGTTGCCAGCCACTCCTGCGATGCCCAAGATCTCGCCCGCTGCGATAGTAAAAGAGACGTCCCGGACAGCCGGCAATCCTCTGTCATTTAAGGCGTGCAAACCCTTCACCCGTAGCACGGTCTGACCCACTGGGGCCGGCCTTTTCTCCAGGCGGAAGAGGACTTCTCTCCCAACCATCAATCGGGCAAGGCTGGGCTTATCTGCCTCGGCGGTTTTCAGGGTGGCCACCACTTTTCCCTGCCGAAGCACCGTTACACGGTCGCTGATGTCGAAGACCTCATCCAACTTATGGGTGATGAAAATGACCGTGTGCCCCTCGGCTGCCATGCGGCGGATGACACCGAGTAATTCATCGATTTCGCCGGGGGTGAGCATGGAAGTAGGCTCGTCCAGGATCAAGATTTCCGCGCCGCGATAGAGCGCCTTGATGATCTCCACTCGCTGTTGCTCGCCAGATGAGAGTTGCCAGATACGCGCTTCGGGGTCCACGTGCAGGCCGTACTTCTTGGAGAACTCTTCCAATTTGCGCCGGGCTGCCCGGTCTGGGAAGAAGAAATCTCCAGGTAACCCGAGGATCACGTTCTCAGCCACTGTGTGAGTGGACACCAGCCGATATTGCTGGTGGACCATCCCGATGCCCAAACGAATAGCATCCCGCGGCGAGCGGATCGTCACCCGACGCCCTTTGATATAGATATCCCCTTCATCGGGGCGATAGATGCCGTATAGGATATTCATCAAGGTGGTTTTGCCAGCGCCATTTTCTCCCAGTAAAGCGTGGACTTCGCCAACCCGTGCCTCAAAAGAAATATGGTCATTTGCGAGCACACCGGGAAAACGCTTGACAATGCCATGCATCGCCACTGCGACGTCACTTCCGGCTTGATCAGACACCCAAAATCTCCTTCTTGGCTATCAGATATGGAGCAGGGGACACTTGGCCAGTGCCCCCTGCTTCCTAGTTCCTAATTATCTGTCGTTGGCTACCCTCGGCTAGCGTGGAATGGTGCCGACATTACCCTCCACAAACCAATCGATTGTAGTTAACTCGCCCAGGGAAAGCCGCTGACCGGCCTTGACTCGCTCCACCCCGTCCTGATCCTTGATCGGACCGGTGAATGGATCGAACAGCATCGCCGGATCTTTCATCTGCTCGATGCGCTTCATCACCAAGTCGTACACACTTAACTCACCGAGCAGGGGTTCTGTGACCTTCACGGCCTTTAGCGCATCCACGAATTTGGGATTGATGGCATGTTCGAACGCGCCTCCTAGTTTGGCTGCTCCTTCGCGTATGAGCCACCAGTAATCTACGTTTTCCAGGTTCTTGTTGGTGTAGATACCGAGGTACACTTTGGCCAGGATGTCTTCGTAGATAATGCCCCAGTCCACCAACTGGCCGCTCACGCAAGAGTCTGGGCCAAACTTCTCCATGGGGCTGTAGTGGCTGAAGGTGTACACCGGCTGACCCTTCTGCGTATATTCCTGACCCACCTGAAGCACTGTCGGCGAGTCCTCGGTGAAGGCAAGTACATCAGCGCCAGCGGCGATCAGGGCCTCGGCTGCCTCTCGGGCTTTGGCCGGGTCATACCAGGCGAACAGCCAGCGCACATCTACGGTGGCATTCGGGTTCACCTCGCGGACGCCCAGGGTGAAGGCATTGATGTGTCGTACCACCTCGGGGATCGGGTGGGCCGCCACATAGCCGATTTTGCCGCTCTTGGTCAGAGCGCCAGCCATCAGGCCGTTCAGGTAGTACAACTGATAGAAGTCAGCCATGTAGGTGCCCAGGTTGGGTGCCCGCTTGAAACCGGAACAGTGGAAGAAGATCTTGTCCGGATATTTCTGAGCCGCTGCGACGGTGCCGTCCATGAACCCGAAACTGGTCGTGAAGACCACGTCGCATTTCTCCTCGACAATGAAGCGATCCAAGAACCGCTCCACATCTGCTTCGGGCACGGCTTCAGCGTAGACCGTTTCCAGCCAGGGGAATTTATCTTCCACGTAAAGGCGACCTTGCTCGTGAGCGTGTGTCCAGCCATAGTCACCAATGGGGCCGACATAGATGAACCCTGCTTTGATTTTCCTCTCCACCGGGACCTCACGGGTGACCTCTACTACCCGAGTGACCTCTTTCACAGGCGCTGGCGCAGCAGTTGGTGTTGCCGCCGGGGCGCAGGCAGTGGCAACAATGATGAGAAGCATTACGATTTTCCACAAATTATGCTTGGTAAGCATCCTTTCACTCCTCCTTTTGGGGTCAGATTAAAGGTTGGGCAGTGAAATCGCCCAGAAAAGCAGAAGCCCACACCTGGGCCTCCCACATGCCATCCAAGGACCCCGCCGCTGTCTGGCGGGCGCGGTCATACCGTACAGGAATGTCTTGGAGGGCACACGATTTGTGGATGTGAGTCGACCACCCCCTCTCTTCAGGATAATCCTCGTCTTATTAGAGCCGGGTGTCAACGCAGGAGTGTATATCACCTACATTATACCATGACATATAGCCCCTGTCAACGATTTGGCGCTGGCGTGCTCATGATAATCCCTGCCACTTAACCTGGACTTCGTCCTACACCACCTCCGCTTTGAGTTCGCATCCCGCTATACCTACAGCCGTTCCTTTGTTTCCGTTGTCGCACTGGGAGCAGGGGGGCCTTGCCTTGCGGCTTCCACACGGCGCAGTTTGTCGGGACTCGCCACACGATCCAAAAACAGGATGCCATCCAGATGGTCAATCTCATGCTGGAAGGCGCGGGCAAGGAGACCATCGGCTTCGATGCGCACGCCCTTGCCTTTCAGGTTTTGTCCCCTTACCGTGACCCGGCTCGCCCGTGCTACGCTGCCTACGTAGCCAGGCACCGAGAGACATCCCTCTTCCATTTCCTCTTCTCCAGAGGCGTGGGTTATCTCGGGATTGCAGACGACGTAAATCTTACCGGGCTTTCTGGGTTGAGCTGCGAGTTCACCCTCGTTCACCTCTTCGTTCTCAGGCGGCATTTCGATGACGATCAACCGCTGTAAAACGCCGATTTGAGGTGCAGCCAGGCCGAGACCATTGGCTGCGCGCATCGTTTCCAGCATATCGTCCGCTAACTTCTGTAGCGCCCCATCAAATTGGCGCACTTTCTTAGATTTTTTTCGTAGGATGGGGTTTTCGACCACCAATATATTCTTAACAGCCATTTTTCCCTTCCAATATTAAACAGGAACTATCTTGCGATTATAGGCACGTTCTCGGTTCTGTCAAAGACGTTGACGCCGTAGAGATAATAGGGTATGATGGGGCTCGTTTATGGATATCCACACCGGAGGAGGATAATGACGCGCAAAGTCATAGCGGCAACACTCATCGCAGGGCTTTGTTTAACGGGCTTAGCCCAGGTGGCACTGGCCGAAGACTCCACAGGCCTAGTGCCCGGCGGATTCGATTTCAATATCGCAAATGTGTTAGCCTGGCTGGCCCCAATAGGACTGATATTGCTTGCTATCGGAGCCTGTGCACCAGAGCAAGCCGAAGAGGTGGCTACTACAGGTTTCGTGGCGTTGGGGATGGCAGCGGTGATTTACTTGATTTGGGGATTTGCCCTTCAGTTCGGCGGCGTGGGTTTGATTTCCAGTGAGCCGGGCTTGGAACGTCTTACGGCCGAATGGTCGCCCTTGGACGTGGAATGGGGGCTAGGCTGGGGTATGATTGGCTTGCGCGGGTTCTTGCTGCTGGGCCAGAGTGACACTCCGGGTGCTTATGGGCTATTCTTCTCACACCTGCCGTGGGTCGTCTCCGCGTCCCTCATCCCGTTGCTGGCGGTGGCAGGGCGACTCAGGCGCTGGCAAAGTGCTCTGGCAGTGCTCCTGACGGCAGGGCTAATCTACCCGCTTTTCGGCAATTGGATCTGGGGTGGTGGCTGGTTGGCAAACCTGGGACGCAACCTCAGCTTAGGTCATGGAACAGTGGACATGGCTGGAGCAGGGGGCATTCATTTGTTGGGCGCACTCTTGTCTACCATGGCACTTGGCTTGTGGGTGCCGAGGAGAGAATCGCTGCTCAGACCAGCCCGGATGCCGCCCGTCCATTTCCCATTATTCATGATCCTCGGCGCGCTTTGCTCGCTGATAGGCTTTATGGCGCTCTCTTTGAGTACTCCGTGGTCGCTACCCACACTGTCTGCCAGCATTATTGTCAATAATCTGATCTTGGCAGCGGCGGGTGGAGCGCTTGCTTCGGCGAGTTACGCCTGGTTTGTTGCCAAACAGGCGAACGCGCTTATGACAGCGCGTGGTATGGTGGCTGGACTGGTGGCAGCCAGTGGTGGATGCGGATTGATGCCCGGCTGGGTGGCACTGGTTTTAGGAGTAATTGCAGGATTGCTTGTGCCCCCGGCGGTCTATCTCGTCGAGCGAATCTTGCGCTGGGATGATCGCACGGCTTCTATTGCTACACACGGGATTCCGGGCGTGATCGGGATGTTGGCCGTAGGCATATTGGCGGATGGGCGATGGGGTGCGGGTTGGAACGGGGTCGGCGTGACCGAGTATTTGGGCGTCCCCGGACAAGGCGTTTCTGGCTTCTTAACTGCGGTCGGCTACCAACCCGGTGGGCCGGAGCAATTCTACGCCCAAGTGGTGGGTGTGGTGGCGCTTCTGGTCTTGGCCTGCGGTCTGCCGTGGTTGATAGCGAAGGGACTGGAGTTAGTCGAGCGCGTCCAGCAAGGGCCCGCCCTAGAGGGTGAAGCGAGCAAACAATCCAAGTCAGCATCCTCAGGAGGGCGCTGACTCGCCGCATGGTTTCTGCCTCTTCCGCGCCGATTCCAGCAGTTGCACCACCTCGCGGTCTGATGTCTGATCGAAATCGTCGTAGAAAGCACCCACCGCCCAGAACAGGGTTGCCGCGTGAAGGCAGACCACGCGGTCGCACTCATTCTCTAGCATGGCGATGGTCTCTACCGGGCCTACAGGGACGGCCAAGATCAGTTCTTTTGGCTCTCGCTTTCTCAGAGCGCGCAGACTGACTAAAACCGTCGCCCCGGTGGCTATGCCATCATCCACTAGTACTACGCGCTGATTTTCCAGCGGCACTATCTCCCCCTCTGGATGATAGACGTTCATCCGCCGCTCGATTTCATCCCTCTGTCGCTTGACCTCTGCGTCGATGTAATCTCGGTCAGCCCCTACGTGCTGGGCCAGCATCTCGTCTATCCAGACAGTACCATCGCTGGTCACCGCTCCAATGGCTAGTTCAGGGTTATAAGGCGCACCGATTTTGCGCGCGATATACACATCCAGCGGCACATCCAGTGCAGTGGCGACCTCATAAGCGACTACCACACCACCTCGTGGGATGCCAAGGACCACCGTGTCCTTCGTGCCGCGCAGATAGGATAGTGCTTTCGCCAACTGCTGCCCAGCCTCGCGACGATTTCGAAAGTGCATTAGTCGTCCTCCTCGGAATTGCTCCCTTCATTGAGGGAAGGCCGCTCTCCAGCCTGCCAGCGCGTGCGTGTTTTCACCTTTCCGCCAGCGCGAGTGCTAGTTCTACAGCCTCAGTGGGTGTGTTCACGTAGAGAATGCCCCCGTCACGTTGCCCTTTCTTGGATAACTCCCAGGTTTCCAGACCTATCACTGGCCGGCCCATTTTGAGAGCCAGCGCGATCTCCGAGAGAGTGCCATACTCCCCGCCAACGGCGATGACCGCCTGGGCCGAGCGCACCACCAGGACGTTGCGAGCCTCGCCCATTCCGGTGGGAATCGGGATGTCCACGTAGGGATTGGCTTCATCCACTGACTCGCCGGGTAGGATGCCCACAGTGGTTCCCCCAGCGCTTTTGGCCCCTCGGCAAGCAGCCTCCATCACGCCGCCGCGCCCACCGCAAACGAGTACTGCCCCCCTCTTCGCCAACCCTCGCCCTACAGCCTCGGCCAGGGAGGCCAGTTCTGGTCCGCAAACTGCGCTGCCGACTACAGCGACGAACGTTTTCACCGTATCTCCCGCAATTCTGCCGCGAACAGGCGTGTGTAGACCGCACCGGTTGGCCGCAGGTCACTGCGCATTAGGCTCACTTGGCGTACGGTCATGCGCGCAGACTCAGTGCAAGGTGTCCTCTCCACCAACGCACCTAAGGCAGCCCGCTCGGCCTTGCTCACATCCTTCCGCACCCGCGCCAGGGTCAAGTGGGGTTTGAAAGGGCGGTCTTCGGGCCTGAAGCCCAACGCGGCCAATTGTTGCTCCACATCGTGTTGCAACGACTGCAGGGACTCCAGATCGCCGGCGAGCCCTACCCAGACCACGTTGGGCTGGCGCGTGTTAGGAAAACAACCTAGGCCACCCAATTCTATGTCAAAAGGAGTGTGACCTGTGCAACCACGCTCGATAGCGGCCTGGATTTCAGCCAGGCGATTGAGGCCCACATTGCCCAGAAACTGTAGCGTGAGATGAATGCTCTCTGGAGCCACCCACCGGCCGATCTGTGCCTCCTTGTTCGCTTTGAGTGTGGCTTGCATCCGTCTGAGAGCAGCGCAGAGATCATCACTGAGTTCAATCGCTACGAATGTGCGTATTTGCTCCATAGTTACTCTCCTAACAAACGACGTGCATTCTCGCCCAAGATATTGATGAGCATTGTTTCGGACAGACCGACCTCCTTTAGATGACGGAGGAAACGCCTTTGCCCGATCAATGGGTAGTCGGTCGCAAATAAGATTTTTGGGCCAACCACTTCAGCCAAGAGACGGAAGATACGATCATCGTAGAGATAGAGAGAAGCCGCCGTGTCGTAGTAAACGTGGCGTAGAGTATTGCGCACCTCGGGCATGAGTTCATAAAAGGGCAGACCCCCACCCCAGTGAGCGTAGATGATAGTGATTTCGGGGAACCGCCTGGCGAAGGCATACGCGGCCTCCGGCCGGACGCTGCCCTTCCCTGCATACACGTGGCCTACCGGCTCGCTGGTGTGTATGAGGAGGGGTAAACCGAGCGCCCGGCAGGTCTCTGCAAGGGGAGCCATCACCTCCTCGTCATCGAGGGCGTAGCCACCGGCATCAGGCATCAGCTCACCTACCCCACGCAGTCCGGCGGCGCATCGCTCGACTTCATGGACAGACTCTGGCGCACAGGGGTTGACCACCGCAAAGCCATACAGCCGCCCGGGGTAGCGGGCCACGGCCTCCAACACGTAATCGTTGGCGACCCGGCACAAGCCCGTATCCACGAAGGGGAAGCCAAAGGTCACGGCCGCATGGATGCCCGCCTCTTCCATAGAGGCCACTAATTCCTCCGCTGTCACCATCTGGGCTCGCGGACTGCTGTACAGTAACCTGAACCAGTCATCGCGAAAGAGGTAGCGGTCACGTTCCCGGATGAGTTCGGGCGGAAAGATGTGAGTGTGAAAATCAATGATGGTGCCCATGATCTTTGTCGTAGCGCACGCAAGGGCGGATATCAAGCGGTATTGGCTACAAAATCAATGCTCGTACAAGAACGGCGACATTTGAACAGCCAAGTAGTCTGCAATGATCTATTGGTTCATCCAAAAAGTAATCCACTCATCCAAGTCCTCGACGGTATACCTCCCGCGCACCCGAATGCGCTTTAGTTGGAAGAGATGGTCTGAATCGTGCAGAGCCCCTTGGGCCACTGTTACTGCGCCCCAATAGTTCGCCGAGTGCAACACCTGGACAGTTTGCTCGTCGCTCTTACCCGAGGGGTAGCAGAAAAAGCGCACTGGCTTATGCAAGCGGGCCTCGATAGCCTCTTTGGGCCGAAGCACTTCGAAGACCACAAAATCGAGCGATTGGTTGTGCATCTCGCGGTGGCTGTGGCTGTGAGCCTCGATGTCCATCCCCGCCGCGCTCATTTCTACCACCTGCTCCCAGGTCATATAGGCCTCATAGCCCTCATCCAAGAACTGCGTAACGACAAAGAACGTGCCCACGTAACCGTATTTGCGGAGCAAAGGAAAGGCGTTGGTGTAATGATCTCGATAACCATCGTCAAAAGTGAGAACGATTGGCTTCGTGGGCAGAGGATACCCCGTTGTCAGATGAAGGATCAGGTCACGGAGTGTGATCGTTTGATAGCCCTCGTTTCGTAGGTAATGCAACTGTGCCTCGAATTGCTCTGGTGAGACGGAGAGGTCACGGCGGATGGCGTCGGCGTCTGGCGGAGGAACGGAGATATAATGATACATCAGGATGGGGATGCGCGCCTGTCGGAATATACCATCAGGTGTAGGTTGAGGTTCCGGTGTAGGTGTCGGAGTGCCAGTGGGGGTAACGGTCGTAGTGGGAGTTGGCGGCTCCGTGGGTCTCGAGGTGAAAGTGGCCATTGGTTCTACCACCGCAGTCCCATTATGCAATGTCGGGGGCGGCGATTCTTGTGTAGGAGATTCCCACAGGTCTAGTGAATGCCGGATCTCAGTGCCCCAGGAGGCCCAGATGATGCTGGAAGCAGCGATCAGGAAAATGATACCCAGGAACTTAGCGCCACCATTGGAATGGTTTCGTGATCGTCTTTTCACTACCGCACCTATTCTCCTTAGTAGAAGAATAGCCGAAGTGGTTCGATCTGTCAATTTGTGTTAAAATACTAACGGTCTCGCTATTCGACATTTGCGCAGATAGTAACAGAAATCATTGCTCTGCCCACTCCACTGGTGTACACGACTATCGTGCACAGTCACTCATTTGTAGACATAACATCGAAGGGAGTATGACACAATGTATGAACGCCGTGAGCGTCAGGGTTGCATCGCTGGGCTATTCGAACTTTTTCTCCTGGATCAGGTCTTCGATTGGCTGCAAAAGCGATTTGGGTTCGGGCGTGGGCTGTCGTGTTTTGGGTGTGGGTGTGGGTTTCTCTTGCTCATCATCTTTGTTGTGCTGGCTTGCGGCATCATAGGGAATACGGACTGGTTTCGCGCTTTCTAACCCGCCCTCTGAGCCACCTGCATGGATGGGCTACTTCAGCTGCCAGTAACACTGTGCCCGTGAGTTAATCCGATGCGCTTGGACAGGCTTTTGGTGAACATCCCAACTCTCGCCACGCGAGGGTCTATGGACATAGGGGTAATGGGACTGGCCTACGATTCACGCCAAGTACAGCCGGGTGAACTCTTCGTTGCTATCCCCGGACAGAATGCGGATGGCCACGATTTCATTCCCGATGCCGTGAGGCGTGGGGCAGTGGCTGTGGTGGGAGAGCGTGAGCCAGCGAAAATTGCTCTGCCAGTACCTTATGTTCAGGTGACGGACTCGCGGCTAGTCTTAGCACTTTTGGCCGCAGCATGGTATGGTCACCCTGGGCAGCGGTTGCGTGTAGTGGGCGTCACTGGCACCGACGGCAAGACGACGACCGTGCGCCTGATAGGCGCGATGTTGGAGGCAGCGGGGCATCGCGTTGGCCTGGTGAGCACCGTCAGCGCTCTCATCGGTGGGAGGGAGATAGACACCGGCTTCCACACCACCACACCCGACGCATTACAAATTCAGGGCTACCTGGCAGCGATGCTCGCTGCTGATGCAGAATATGTGGTGATCGAAGCCACTTCTCATGGCTTGGCCCAGCACCGCGTCACCGGCTGCGAGTTCGATGTGGCAGTAGTGACGAATATTACACATGAGCACCTGGACTACCACAGTACCTACGAGGAATATCGTGCCGCTAAGGGATTGCTTTTCCGCTCTCTGACCACGTCTTATCGCAAGCCTGGTACACCTAAGGTGGCCGTTCTGAACGCTGACGACGAAGGCTCCTTCGAGTATCTGCGGGCCATGCCTGCCGATAGGCAGATCATCTACGGCTTAGAGGCGGAAGCAGAGGTATCAGCCCGGGATATCACCCTGGAGCCATTAGGGAGCCGCTTCACCTTGATAGCGCCCGGTTTGCAACAGCCTATTACAACATCTCTTCTTGGCAGATTCAATGTGTACAATATCCTGGCTTCTGCCAGCGCGGCATTCGCGTTAGGGGTGCCTGGCGAGGCCATTGCAGAGGGTGTGCAAAGGGTGCACGGTGTGACAGGGCGAATGGAGCGCATAGAGATGGGCCAGGACTTCACGGTCATTGTGGACTTCGCTCATACGCCAAATGCCCTCGCGCGTGCCCTGGAAACAGTACGCCCACTGACCTCTGGGCGGCTGATCGTTGTCTTCGGATGTGCAGGGCAGCGCGATCGAACCAAGCGCCCGTTGATGGGGGAAATCGCCGGCCGACTGGCAGATATAACCGTTCTCACTGCGGAAGACCCGCGCACCGAAGACGTGGGCGACATTATCAGCCAGATAGCGGCTGGCTGTGAGGCGGCAGGGAGAACAGAAGGGGAGGGCTATTTCCGTGTGCCAGATCGTGCGGAGGCCATTGCCTTTGCGGTGAACATGGCCCGTCGTGGTGACCTGGTCCTTGTAACGGGCAAAGGCCACGAGCGGAGTATGTGCTTTGGCACCGTGGAATACCCTTGGAACGAACACGAGGTAGTACGAGCGGCCTTAGCAAAACGGCTGGGTCTATGAGCCAGAAGCAATTGGGGAGGCCAGACGTAAACGTCTGACCTCTCCAGTTTGCAGACGATGCGACTACCTGTAGCCCTCGACTATCATTTGGCCTTCCATTAGTTGGATGGAGGTGATTTGGCCCTCGGCAAACTGCTCAGGGATCTGTTGCAGGTAGGGACTAAGTAGGTTCTTGAGCAGTTCGGTCACTACGCTATTGAGGTAGGAGGGCAGACCTTCGAATTCGACCCTCTTTATCTCCACCATCGGGCGACCGCCCTCGAGTCGCACAGACGCCTGCAACATCACGTGGAAGCGCAGATTGAATGCCCCCACGCTGGACCTGATCGTAATGCCATCGCTGTGAATGCTGGCCTGCAACTCGCTGATCGCTATCTCTTGCACACCGGAGAGAGCATTGCTCAGCGCATCGGTCAGTTGCTGGTCAGTGATGGTCACGCGGAACGGCGTGACCCCTGTCGGCGTGGGAGCAGGGGTCAGTGTTGGTGTGGGTGTAAGAGTTGGGGTAGGCCGGGGTTTCAGGGTCGGGAACGAGGTACAGGAGGCCACCAGCAAAGATATTAGAAGAACTATTAGGAGTGTGGATCGGCGATAGATGGTTTTTTGCCTCATTTTGTCACTCCCTCTACCACCATATAGCCTTCTTGGAGTTCGATCTTCGATAGATCCACCTGTACCAGGGTGATATCGGGTGCCGTTTCTGCCAGTACCAGATACAGTGCTTTCTTGAAGGTATTGATTACGACCGATGAGATAAATTCCGTGAGATTCTTGTACTATCCTCAAGCGCTATGCTTGTGAGAACGAAGCGTGGTTGTCCATTCTCAATCGCTACTGTGCCCTTCGCTTCCGCGTGGACTCGCATCTGGGCCATAATCAGATATGCGTATGTCTCGATGACGATGCCGTCGGAATGTATCTTGATCACCACATCCTGATACTCGACCTCGGGGCTTTTCTCCTCCAGGACCATTCGCTGTAGATCCTGCTCATTTACTGTGATGCGGAAGTGCTGGCCGGGCTCTTTGGGTAGGCGGTCGCCAACAGTGATTGGCGTAACGGTGAGGGTCGGCGAAGGACTGTTTGTCGGAGAGGGTATAGGTGTTGCAGTGCCAGTGATGGTGGGAGAGGGCGTGCTTGTGGGCGACAGAGATGTGGCGGTTGGGGTCGGTATGACCGTGGGGATGAGAGTGGGTGTGGAACTGCAAGCTATGATAACTGATGACAGTAGTGCGGCCCCAAGCAGCAATTTCCAGTATGATTCGCTTCGTCTCATCCTGGCGTTCTCCTTTCGAGATACCCTTTGTGGAGTGTAACTGAAGTTCGATCAGCCCTCACAAAGGCGAGTTTCCAATACCTGCCGCTCAGAGAACCCCTCCAACCGCAGGTAGTAGCGTGCTGTTTCCAGGAGCACCGACATAGGCACCAAGCCGACGATCTCGCTGCCCACAATACTGATCCCATAGCGTGCCGCCTCGACACGCACGGCCTCGAAGACCCGGTAGAGGGGCGTGCCAAATGGGTCCACTACGTTCATCGAGACCTGGGCGATCTTGCGGTTCTCAAGCAAGACGCCGATAGCCTTGACATTAGCAAGGCCACCGTTTTTGGCTCGCACGGCGCGGGCGATCTTCTTGGCGATGTTCAAGTCCGGTGTGCCCAAATTCACGTTGAAAGCCACCAAGTAGATGCGCGCTCCGACTGCACAGGCTCCAGCGGTTGGGTGCGGCTTTGGTGGACCGAAATCCGGAGCCCAATTCGGGTCGGTCATCTTAGAGGCCAGACCCTCGTATTCCCCGGCGCGCACATCGGCTAAGTTGCGCCTTTCAGGCCGGGTCGCTGCCTCCTCGTAGAGATATACTGGTAGCCCTAATTCTGCCCCCAGGCGTGCTCCCACCTGCCGGGCCAATGCCACTGCCTCGGCCATGGTCGCCTCGCCCAACGGCACGAATGGGATCACGTCCACTGCGCCCATCCGCGGGTGTGCACCCCGATGGCAGTTCATATCAATCAGTTCGATGCACTTTGCTGCCACATCGAAAGCGGCTTGAGCCACTGCCTCGGGGGAGCCGACGAAACTGAGCACGGTGCGGTTGTGATCTTTATCCGGGGCTACATCCAACACACGGACGCCCTGGGCGGCGGCAACAATCGCGGCGATGATGTCCTCGCGTCGGCCTTCACTGAAGTTCAAGGCACACTCAATGAGTTTGGCCAATACGTTCTCCTTTTGCTATCAACCTCTAGGCCCTGTTCTCTGGGCGATAAGAGCAGATGCCTGGGCGCTAGTTCGTTTCCCGCCGTACCTCAAACACATCCCGAATCCCATCTATTCTGGCCAGGATATTGCTGAGTTGCTTGATGTTCGCGATCTCCAGGGTAGCAACAATGGTCGCCGTGTTATCACTGTGGGTGGAGATATTCGCGCTGCTCATGTTCACGCCTTCTTCGGTCACAATCGCCGCGATGTCGCGCAAGAGGCCGCTGCGATCGAAGGCCTCGATGCGCACGCGCACGGGATACACCTCGCGGGCTGGACCCCAACTGACGCTGATCAAGCGTTCCGAATCGCTGAGGCTTCTGACGTTGGGACAATCGTGGCGGTGAATGGTGATGCCTTTCCCCCGCGTGATGTAGCCCACGATGGGATCGCCGGGCACGGGATTGCAGCACTGTGCCAAGCGAGTGAGCAGGTCACCTACGCCTGTAACCTGAACGCCGGCAGTCTTGAGGGCGAGTGTTGCCTCATCGGGCAGGACAAGGGGTTTCTCTTCAACGAGAGATAGTATCTTGCTTGCCAGTTGTTGGGGATGGATATCACCGTAGCCGATGGCGGCCAGGAAATTATCCACTTTGGTGTATTTGAACAAACGGGCGATCTCTTCGAAAGATCGGTCCTCTAAGCCCAGGCGTCGCAACTCTCGCTCTAGGATCTCACGGCCCTGGGCGATGCTTTCCGCCCGCTCTTGACGGCGGAACCACTGGCGGACTTTCTCCCTGGCCCGGGAGGTGCGGATGTAGCCCAAGTTGGGGTTAAGCCAGTCACGGCTCGGGCCGCCTCGCTTGGCGGTGATGATTTCCACTTGTTCGCCGGATTTGAGTTGGTAGTCCAGCGGTACCAGCCGGCCATTCACCTTGGCCCCACGGGTGCGGTCACCAATCTCGCTGTGAACATGGTAAGCGAAATCCACAGGTGTGGCCCCCTGGGGCAGGTCAATGATATCGCCTTTTGGGGTGAAAACGTAGACGCGCTCGGGGAGGACATCGCTCTTCAGAGAATCCACGAATTCCCCGGCTTTGCTCACATCCTGTCGCCAGTCTGTAACCTGACGCAGCCAGGCGATCTTGGCCTCAAATTCCGCATCACGAGGCAGCCGCTCTTTGTACCGCCAGTGAGCAGCGATACCATATTCTGCCAAATAATGCATTTGATGGGTGCGTATTTGGATTTCCAGAGGCTTGCCTTCCAGCGCAATGACGGCGGTATGCAGGGATTGGTACAAGTTATCCTTTGGCATAGCGATGTAGTCGTCAAATTCACCCGGGATGGGTCGCCATAATGCGTGTACGATGCCCAGCACTGTGTAGCAATCACGCACTTCGTCCACGATGACCCGTAGGCCGCGCACATCGTAGATCTGCTCGAAGGTGCGCTGTTTTTCCATCATCTTCCGGTAGATGCTGTAGATGTGCTTGGTGCGACCCATGATTTCCGCGCGGATGCCCTCTTCCTCTAGTCGCTTGTGTAAGATGTCGGCGACTCGCTGGATGTAGCGATCCCGCTCTTCTCGGCGTTCGGCCAACAGCCTGGCGATCTTGAAATATTCATCGGGGTTCAGATAGCGCAAGGCTAGGTCTTCCAGTTGCCACTTGTACTGCCAGATGCCCAGACGGTTGGCCAGGGGGGCAAACGTCTCCAAGGTCTCGCGGGCGATGCGCACCTGCTTGTCTTCAGGCAGAGCGCTCAATGTGCGCATGTTGTGCAACCGATCGGCGAGTTTGATCAATATCACGCGGACATCGTCCACACTGGCAAGGATGAGTTTGCGGAGATTCTCGGCTTGCTCTGCCTGTTGGCCCTTTGGGCTGGCCCGGCTGAGCCGACGGATGCGCTTCAACTTTGTCAGACCATCCACCAGGTGTGCCACTTCATCGCCAAACTCCCGCCGGATGTCTTCCAACGTTACGCCGGTATCCTCGGGCACATCATGCAAGAGCCCAGCCACAAGGGTAGCGGTGTCCATCTTGCTCTCAGCCAAGATACAGGCTACGGCCACCGAGTGCGAGACATAGGGATCACCTGTGGCGCGGGTTTGTCTGGCATGAGCCTCAGCCGCCACTGCGTAAGCCCGTTCGATCGTCTTTAGTTCCGATTCTGGCAAATACTCTGCCGCCAGCGACCGAAGTTCTTCTATCTCCATCGTTCTCACCAGGGACACAATTCCCCCAGGAAATAGTATACTCCAAACACCTTGCGCACGCAATTGCCTTTGCACATCTGTGCGACATTGACTGGCAACACTGGTTGAGTGGAGAACAGAACCTCGTTTAGGTTGCAATTTGCCATTTGGTGCGCTATAATCGGGTCGCAGCGGGTTGCGGTCCAAATTCACACCGTTCTGTAGGGAGGGATACTTTTATGGAAACCTTTATCAGTTTGATTTCGAGTTTGTTCGGGTTGGTTGTGTTGCTAGTGATCATCCTCTCGTCGGCTATCAAAGTGGTGCAGGAATACGAGCGGGGGGTGATCTTCCGTCTGGGGCGACTTATGGGCGCCAAGGGGCCGGGGCTCTTCTTCATCATACCTCTGATAGACCGCATGGTGAAAGTAGACTTGCGGGTCGTCACTGTGGATGTCCCAGCGCAAGATGTCATCACCAGCGACAATGTAACAGTGAGAGTCAGCGCGGTGCTCTATTTCCGCGTGATGGACCCCAGTATGGCTATCACCCAGGTGGAGAATTACCGACAGGCAACTTGGCAGATTGCCCAGACCACCCTTCGCAGCGTGCTTGGCCAGTCGCAATTGGATGAATTATTGGCCCACCGCGACAAGATAAACCTTCGACTGCAACAGATCATTGACGAGCAGACAGAACCCTGGGGCATCAAGGTCACCCTGGTAGAAGTCAAGGACGTGGAACTGCCAGCCACTATGCAGCGGGCAATGGCCCGGCAGGCCGAAGCGGAACGCGAGAAACGAGCCAAGATTATCCATGCCGAAGGTGAGTTACAGGCCTCGAAGCAATTGGCTCAGGCGGCACATGTCATCGCGACGGAGCCGGCCAGCATTCAATTGCGCTACTTGCAGACGCTGACCGAGATCGCAGTGGAGAAGAACTCAACCATCATCTTCCCCGTGCCGATCGAGTTTCTCAAAGTCTTTGCTCATCTGCTCTCCGAAGGCCCGGCAGAGAAAGCGGCAGAAGCGAAGGAAGAGGAATAGAGTAATAAAGTAATGTTCGAACGCTCAATGAAAAATTACGTTCCTGTCCGAAACGTGCTCATCTATACCATGCTACTGAATATGGTGGCAATGGGAGCCAAATTGGTGGTGGGTTATTTGACCGGCAGTCTAAGCCTCATCGCCGACGGCTTCGATTCGCTATTCGATTCTGCCTCCAACGTTATCGGGCTGGTGGGCATCTATATCGCCGCCCGCCCGCCAGACGAGGATCACCCTTACGGGCATCGCAAATTCGAAACCATGGCCGCTGTGGTCATCGTCATTTTGCTCTTCGTCACTTGTGTGGAGATAGTGCGTGGCGCAATGGACCGGTTTCAAAATCCCGTTACGCCTGATATCAACATCTGGAGTTTCGTGGCTCTGGCCGTCAGCGTGGCCGTCCATTCCTATGTGACCGTATACGAATATCGCCGGGGCAAAGAGTTGAAGAGCGAACTATTAGTGGCTGACGCGTTACACACCCGCGCCGACATCTTTGTATCTATCTCCGTCGCTGCCGGGCTGGTCGTTATCCGGCTGGGCTACCCCATCGTGGACGTGTTGATGGCGTTGGGCATTGCCCTGCTCATTGCCAAGATCGGTTTCGATATCATCCGCGATAGCACGAAGATCCTGGCCGATCAGGCTGCATTGGACACAAAGCGGGTGGAAGCAATCGCATTGAGCGTGGAGGGTGTTACCACTTGTCACCACATCCGTAGCCGAGGGCAGGAAGATGATGTGCACCTGGACCTACACATCCGCGTCGAGCCGGATACCCCCACGGCACAAGCCCATGCCATCGCCCACGAGGTGCAACAGCGATTGCTCGCGGAGTTGGAGGGCGTGCGTGATGTGATCGTGCACGTTGAGCCACAACCGGCAATCGGGACCGAGGAAACGGACATCCTGTCTCATATCCGCCGTATCGCTGCCCAACGCGGCTTGACGATCCACGCCCTACACGCCGATGAAATCGAGGGGCGGTTCTACATCACTCTGCACCTGGAAGTGGGCGAGAGTATGTCACTGGGCCAGGCGCACCAGATAGCGAACGATCTGGAAGAAGAAATCCACGCCCGTATCCCTAACGTAGCCGAGGCTATCGTCCACATTGAGCCCAGGGCACTTGAGCACACGAACGACAGCGAATTGCTGTCATCAGATACCGAACTCGTGCGTCAGATCACCGCGGAAGCGCAGAGTCATGCCGGCGTGGGTTACTGCCACAACGTGGTTGTGCGGCGCAGCGGTGACCAGTTTTACGTGTCTATGCACTGCACAGTGAACTCCGAGATGCCCATCGAAGAGGCGCATCGCGTATCGAGTGCTATCGAGCAGCAGATAAAGGAGAGGTGGAAAGAAGTAAGAGGGGTGTCGGTGCACGTCGAGCCGGCGTAGCCTAGGAGGAGCCACCTATGAGCCAGTGGCAGAAACGAGACCAGAAATGGATCACGCTCATCGCGCTTTTGACGTTGGTTTACCTCATCGTCTTGGGAATCGTGGTCATCCTCCTGCGCCGCCCTACGCCAGCGCCGATCACTATCTTGCCCCCGCCCGCCGCTAATACTCCCGCCATACCTCAACCCCTGCGAGTTTACGTCTCCGGGGCCGTCGCCAAGCCCGATGTCTATGGGTTGCCGGGCGGGAGTACGGTGAAGGACGCCATCACCGCTGCAGGTGGGCCAACGGAGAACGCCGACTTGGATCGAATCAATTTGGCGCTGGGTGTACAACATCAGCAGCATGTATACGTGCCCGTGAAAGGAGAGGTCGGTCTTTCTGCCCTTGTGCCCTCAAACCCCAGCCCGGCAGGGGAACCGTGCGTGGACATCAACCGTGCCACGGCGGCGGAGTTGGAAACCCTGCCCGGCATTGGCCCCGCGTTGGCGGAACGCATCATCGTTTACCGCCAGACCCATGGTCCCTTCACCCGCATCGAGGACATCCAAGAGGTGAGTGGCATCGGCGAAAAGACCTTTGAGAAGATCAAAGACCTGATTTGCGTCTCGCGCTGACTTCGATATGCCTCTGTATAACTACAGAGTCCCTGTTCTCGTGAGGAGAGCAGGGACTCTCTTGTGCCCAGACGTCGTCTATGTGATGCTTTCTAAGTGAATCCAACCGCGCTTGAGGGCTTCGAGCACGGCCTCGGTGCGCGAACCCACCTGCATTTTGCTGAAGATGTGGGCCATGTGGGCCTGGACGGTGCGCGGGCTGAGCACTAGTTTGCGGGCGATCTCTTTGTTGCTCAGGCCACGAGCAGCCCACTGCAACACCTCCAATTCTCGTTCGCTCAGGGCGTCCAGTGGCTTCGCCGGCGCTGGCTTGGTTGGCTCGCCCACCAGCCGCCCCAGGACCTTGCGCGCGATGGCGGGGTGCAACACCGACTCGCCGGCGTGGACGGCGCGCACGGCCTCCACCACCTCCCGGCTTCGGGCGTTCTTGAGGAGATACCCGGCTGCCCCCGCTTCCAGGATGGCAAAGACGTAGGCGTCGTCGTCGTAGGCGGTCAGGACGAGCACGGCTGTGTTGGGGCACTGCTCCTTGATGCGCCGCGTGGCCTCGATCCCGCTCACATTGGGCATGCTGATGTCTATGAGGGCCACGTCAGGGCGCAGTTGCGCTGCTAACTGAATTGCCTCCTGCCCATCTCCAGCCTCGCCCACCACCTCGAGGTCATCGTGGCGCTCCAGTATCTCGCGGGTCCCCTCACGCACCACCACGTGATCATCGGCCAGTAGTATCCGTATCTTGTCGCTCATCTGCCACCTGCAATGCCGCAGTTCCTGCGTTCTTAGAACGCCTATCAAAACCGCAGAGGCCGCCGAGACCGCTGAGAGATTATATAAACACCTCTGCGAACTCTGCGCTCTCAGCAGTGAGATTTATTCGATGCTCTCGATGGGATTATACTGCCCTTCGCCTGTTTCAGGCAAGCCGGCTGGTGAACAGCAGCGTTGACGTGCGGGAGATATTCTGATATAATGGCAAGCGTAAACGTGTTTTTTTCATTGAGACGTTGGTGTGGTGCAACGGCACAAGCGAAATGAGGCTGAAGATTGACAGAGGAGCGGACCACGCCCCGTGCGCGGCTTTCTGGCGCAGTTGGTTGGCATAGTTGGACAGTGAATCCATTTCGCGTGGCGTGTTGGGCGTGGTCGGCGGGCTACAGCGTTGCGCACACGCGCGGTAGGCCAAGCACCGTGACCCAAACACGAATTCTGATAAGGAGATTACCATGAATGCTACAACAGTTGACGAAGCCAAACTAAAAGACGTGGTCAAGACAGCCATCTTGGAAGTTTTCGAAGAAAGGCGAGATTGGCTGGCCGATTTACTCAGCGAGGCATTACTGGATATTGGTTTAGGGTACGCGATCCAAGAGGGTGAGCAAACACCAACGGTCAGCCGCGATGAAGTATTCCAGGTGCTTGAGGCTGACTCGTGAACACGCAGTTCAGAGAGAGTTTCAGCAAAGACCTTCGCAAGATCAGGGACAAGGATTTGCTCAATCGTGTCAAAGCCGTCATTGAAGCCGTCGAGCAGGCACAGGGTCTAGGAGAGATACCCAACCTCGAGCGACTAAAAGATTGGAATAAGTATTACCGTATAAGAGTTGGTGACTATCGGCTCGGTCTCGTCATAGAAGGGGATATAGTGACCTTTGTTCGGTTTCTACACCGAAAGGACCTCTACAGGTATTTCCCATAAATATGCGCGTCCGAAAACAAACGTCTCCCCACAACGGCACGCGCGGTTTTCTGGCATCGTCGGTTGGCGTAGTCGGAAGTCGCCTTCAGTTCGCGGGTCGGTTCGGGCGTGGCGGCGTGCTACAGCGTTTCATGCCATAGCCGATAGTTGCAGACGGGATTTAAGAGGAATCGGGAATGGAAATTCGGATTGATCCACACACGCTCGAACGCGCTGAGGAGCGCGGCACGAACGAAGAAGAGATCAAGGACGTGATCAACAGTGGAACTCCGATTTCAGCAAGGCATGGCCGTCTGGGAAAGGCTAAGGTCTATGATTTCAAACAGAAGCGGCACGGTAAGTTTTACGAGCAAAAGAGAGTAGAAGTGATTTATACTCTGGAGAAAGATGTCATCGTTCTGGTAACGGCCTACGTATTTTACGGAACATGGGAGAGCCAAGATGCAGATTCTGTATGATGTCAAGAAAGACCTGCTTTACATCCGTCTGGATGACCAGAAGCAGACAGTAATAAACAGGCGTCTCTCAGAGGACATTGTGCTGGACATTGGTGAGGGAGATAGAATTGTGGGCATCGAAATTCTTGACGCTTCCAAGCACCTCAACCTTGAGAGACTGTTGCCTGTGAAATATCAGGTCACACCTGAAGTCATAGTGTAAAGGCCGATCTCCGGCTGCAAACACACACCTCGCGACTATGCCGCTCTGGTGGTTTCAAGGGTCTGTGGCGTGCCAGGGGCGGTGTTGTCTTGAAATGGAGGACGGTCCGTCGCCCGCTTTAGCCGTTGGCCAAACCCCTCCACTGGACTCCCCAAGCCCACCCTACTGCGGATAAATCCCCCGATACTCCTCCCCGACCTTGATGTACACCTCCACGTTGACCAGGCCGAAGGTCTCGGCCACCTGCAATTGGCCCACGGCGATTGCCGGCTGACCCGAATACTGTGCCATCACCGGGCCCACCGGCTCGGAGGTCAAATCAGCGACATCATCCGTTGTGGTGCGCACCCAAATGCGCAGGTCCTTGAAAATCCCGAGGCTTTCGGGACGCAGTTCTGCCCCATCTAACAGGCTGCGATAGTACCACACGCCCGGATCCTTGCCCAGCCGGTCAACCCGCTGCGCCACCAACACGTCGCCAAGTACTACGCCGGTTACGGTGACCCGCGTCCCGTCTGCAGGCGGTCGGCCGATGAAGGCCGGGCTGATGCGTTGCTGCGTGAGCCATGTCAGGCCAGGTATGTCCTGGATCCCAAAAGCCCGAAACAGCGATCCTATCCCGTGAGACACGGTTATCACCGCCCACTCCGGGATGCCCTGCACTCGGTAAGTACGCCCGTCCTCTGCCTGCAGGTCGAAGGTGAAGAAGGGTGGGCCGAGATACAATTGGCTTTCGGTGATCGTGCCGGTGATCACTGGCACGCGGGATGCGTATTCGGTGGCAGGGATATCGGCCAGTGGTTTGTAGGTCGAAGATAGCGCGTCCACGAAGACCAGCCCGCCTGGCGTGGCCGTCGGTGCAGGCGTTACTGTGGCCGGCGTGGTCGTTGCCGTCGGCGTGAGAGGCGTGGTGGTGGCTGTGGGCGTGGCCGTAGGCGGTTCAGTGGTAGATGTGGGCGCCGGCGTCTCTGGCGTGTTGGTGGGTGTCGGGGATGGGGTGTGGGTCGGCGTACTTGTGGGGAGCGGAGTGGCTGTAAGCGTGGGCGTTGGCGTCGGCGGGATGTATTCCCACCAGACTTTGATCCACGCCAGGCCGGTGTGCTCGTAGTATTCGATCACCACCTCATGGGTGCCCGAGAGCCATAACTGCGCCGAGTAGGTCTGTGCTCTGGCATCGTGCCACTCGTCTATGATGCGCCAGCCGCTGATGGAGACGCGCACCCCATCGTCGGCTTGGGCATAGAAAACGTAGACCCCTGGGGCGAATGTCCACTGCCGCGTCCAGCGAGCCGAGAAATCGTCCACGTTGATGCGGGTATCTGGCGAGCCAAGCAGCCAGTTGAAATTCACCTGTGTATCGTTCCGCACGAGGACTGGTGTGCCCGACAGATCACGGTTATTGTAATACTCGCCTTTCCACTCGCTAATCAGGAGCGGGGTGTGGGTCGCTGTCGGAGTAGGTTCCACGATCTGTTCCCACCAGAGTTTGACCTGTGCCCCTCCAGTGCGCTCGTAGTATTCCAGGCGGATGGTGTGGTTGCCGGCCGAGAGCGAGATGTCGGCGGTATAAGTGACGGGCGCGCTATCGTGCCACTGGTCAATAAGTAGAGTGTTGTCCACGTATAGCCGGGCGCCATCATCCACACGCACGTAAAAGCGATACCGCCCGGCGCTGAAATTGAGGACCCGCATCCAGCGCACAGAAAAGTTGTCCGCGTTCATGCCGGGCACAGGAGCCCCCAGACCCCAGTTGAAGTCCAGTTGCGCGTCATCGGCGATGTAAACGGGCGTGCCCGATAGCGAGATGTTGTTGAAATATTCGCCGCGCCAGCCGTGGTACGTGAAGTCGGGGTAGAGGCCATGGTATTCCCACCACACCTTGATCAAGGCATCGCCCAGATGCTCATAATAATCCACCTGGATGGAGTGGCGGCCTGGGGTCAGGTAGATATCGGCCTGATGGGTCATGGCCGGGCTATCTTTCCACTCGTCAATGATCAGTCGGCCATCTACCCAGACGCGAACCCCGTCATCGGCGCGGGCGACGAAGCGATAGCCGCCCTGGGCGAAATCCAAAGTCCTGGTCCAGCGGACGGAGAAATTATCCGCGTTGATGCCAGTCGTGGGGGATCCCTGGCCCCAGGCGAAGTCTATGGACGCATCGTTCCGCGCGAAAACCGGTTCGCCAGCCAAAGTTGCGTTGTTGTAATACTCCCCGCGCCACATATCCGGCGCTGGCGTGGGCGTCAATGTCGGGGGTGCGCTTGTGGGAACCGCTGTTGCCGTTGGCTGGGGCGGCCCGGTGAGGACCACGATCCGTTCAGCAAGGAGCGCCCCATCGGCCCCTGCCTGGCCTGTAGCCTCTACCATCGCGCCCACCGTGAGGCTGCCCATGCCAGCCCGCGAACCGTCGGGGAACAGAATCTGAGTCGCAGCGCTGGCGATCACGGTGTTAGCCGTGCCCTCGATGGGATCCACAACGATCACGCCAGTCACAGCGGTCACGGATCGCACGATGCCTAACACCCGCAGTGGGGTCGGGGTCATCCCGGGTGTCGCGGTTGGGCTGGGTAGAACGACCTCCAATTTGAGCGTGGCCACCGCTTTGGCCCGGAAATCCGCCGAATGCGCTACCACCCAGATTTCAGGCATACGCGCCCACTTCGAGTCGGTCGGCAAAGCGAACGGGGCCACGATAATGCCGCTTGCATCGGCAACTACATCGGTGTAGCGCTCCAAGTCGGCGTCGGCGCTGCCGGGCGCTCCCAATGAGATGATCACCTGGGTGCCAGGTTGCCAGCCACGGCCTGTAGCAGTGATGATGGTGGCTGGCCGGGCAACGGAAGGCTGCAACTGTAGCGTTGGCTGTCTGGAGACACCACGGCCCATGAGAGCCACCAGGATGGCACCGAGCGTTACCACGACGGCTACCGTAAGGAGTGCAACTATGAGGGTCTTTCTGGAGTTCATGACTTGTGTAATTCCCTTTTGAGCGGATTAGGCCGCCATCTTCTGTGTGGATGACGGCATCAGGCTGACCTCGCGATTATCGTTGCCTGGCTCAATCTATCACCCTTTTCGAAGGACGGTATTTGCCGATTTATGTTTATATTACTGACGAATGGGAAATTGGCAAAGTTCCTGGCAAAGGATGTCTTGGCACTAACTCCTCCCTGTGTTAGAATATCTGCCGCAATGAAGCAATGCGTGTGCCAGAGAAAACTCCAGATACTCTTCGGACTGCTGACGAGTTTGCTGCTCGTCGCTCTCCTCGTTCTCGGTGGGGGATGTGGCACTACTCGCCCCGAAGAATCGCCAACACCAGTAACTCCTTGGCCGACCTATTTGCCAAATGAGGCCACTTTGCTCTTCACACCAATCCGCCACACACCCGCTATGCCCGCCGATAGGCCTACTTCCACGCCGGTCATTCACGTCGTGCAAGCAGGTGAGGTCCTAGGCGAGATCGCAAACCGCTACGGAGTCAGTGTCAGTGCCATCGTCCAGGTCAACAACCTGCAGGATGCAGATTATCTCCGCATCGGTCAGAAACTCGTGATCCCGAATGCTGAAATGTTGGAGGCTATGGGCACCGAAGGGGCCGTTTTTCACATCCAAGGGATGCCCACGCCGGAAGCCACTCCTACACCCTGGCCAGGCTGCATTACTTGGGATGCCGCGGGGGCCTACATCGGGCAGGAGATCTGCATTGAGGGCCGCATTATGCGCATGCGGGAGGGCGGGGGGAACATAATCCTATACTTCCACACGGACCCATCCGCGCTTTACCTGCGCGCGGTGATCCCTGAAGAGCACAGGAGGGCATTTTCTGGCCGGCCCGAAATCGACTACTTGGATCGTTACGTTCGCCTGCGAGGCATTCCGTCCCAGGTGGACGGTGCGCCACAGGTGACTATCGAGCGTCCGGAGCAAATAGAGATCATAAAATAAAGCGAAGCGGTTTCGGAGAGCCTGTGGCGTATTTCGAGGCAGACCACCGCCTTGAAGCGTGAACCGTTCGCCTCAGGGCACGGGTTCGATGCGTCGTACCACGATCTGGCGACCGGCATAATCTACGGCGACGGGATAAAGTACTCCCCAGATGCGCACCCGTGTCCCAGCGCATTCAAAGCGGATAACGCGGTCCTCGATCGTGCGCGTCAGACCAATGATGCCATACTTCTGCCCGTCGCTTCTCTCAAAATAGTCGTCGAACTGCTGCATCGGGCAGAGGTACACCACATAGCCTTCCCACGCTTCCACCAGTTCACTCGGCGCGCCGCCCGTAGCGTCGTCAATGCGCTCCACAAGGATTTGCCGGCCCTCGTAATCCGCTGCATCCACGTATAATGTGCCCCACACCGATACCAGAGCCCCGGATTGGCGTAAGGCGGTGATGCGTTCTTCGAGTTCCGGCGTGTTCCCAGCGATACCGTAGCGCTCCCCCACCAGGCTCTCGAAGTAGTCATCGAACTGGGCCATCGCACCCAAAGGATAGATCCGTCCCAACAGGCCTTCAACAGGTCGTTGTCTCTCAGGCGTGCCGCTGGGCAGGGCGGCGGGTTGGATGCGCTCGACCACGATCTGCCGCCCCCGATAGTCCGGCGCTGACGTGAGCCGCCCCCAGACTTCCACAGCGGTGCCCTGACAGCCGTATTGCATCACCAGGAATTCAGCATCTTGACTGACACCAACAATGCCGTAGCGCTCACCGTCCTCGCGTTCGAAGTAGTTGTCGAATTCGGCCAGACGACAAAGATAATGTATAGTCCCCCTCCATCTGTCCACGATCGTGGTGCTCCGCGCCGCAGTTGTAGGGGTGGGCTCAACGGACACACCTCCTGGACGAACCTGGCCGATGGTAGTTACCACTCCTTCCCAGACAAAATCCTGGGTCTGATTGGTCACGGTGACGCTGAATGTTGGATAAAGCACCACCGGATAACCGACCACTACGAGCCAATCGCCCGACGTGTATTGCATTATCGCGCTGCCTACTAAATCCTGGGGCGTGATGTTCGCCTCTTCCCAGACCATAGATTGGGCCATTTCGCGCGTTAGGCCAGACTGCGGATTCTCGATTGCCAGGTACATTATGACCTGGTCGCGGGCCGAGGCGGGATCCGTGAGGCGCGGCAGAGCCTCGTAGTTAGTCTCCGTAATCACTCCCTCGGCACTGACTGTGCCTTGCCAGGTCACACCAATGGACTCATTAGCAATGGAAACGCGATAGGCCGGGCGAGGTGTGGGGGGATATTGTACGTTGATTGCCCAATCTCCAGATGTAAACCCGACCGCCACCTGACCGGCTGTACTTGCTGGCTGGGTGATGCCCTCACTCCAGATCAAGTCCTCCTCCAGACTGGCATCGGCGTGGTGAGTGATGAGATAGTCGATGGCTGCGTCGCGGGCTGCTGGCGCATCCCGAACTACGGGTGGGGGTATGAATGAGATCTCTTTGATCCCTCCTTCTCGATCCACAGCGCCCTCCCAGTGTGTGCCGAGGTTTGCATGATGGACCACTACATCTAATGGCTTGTTCGCATCGGCAGGACAGAGAATGGACACTGTCCAATCTCCCATCGTGTATAGGAACTGGCTATCCCCCTCCAAACCTCTGGGACTGACTTGTGATTCTTGCCACACGAGTTGGCTCACCTCTGTGGCAGTGAGCCCCACTTCGGGGTGATTGGTAACGAGGTAATCCAGGGCAGCATCGCGGGCGCGCTCGGCTTCCAGAGGACGAGAGCGCACCCGAGTTTCTTGGACGTTTCCATCTTCATCCACCATCCCCCACCACTGGAAGAGGGCACTGGAGCCCGTAACGGTAATATCAAAAGTGGGCGACAGCACGTCTGGGTAGGATAATGTGACTTCCCAAGCCCCTAATTTATACTGCGTTGTCTTCTGGGAAGTTTCAGGGAGAGGCACGTCCGTTCGCTGCCAGATCATTCGTTTCAGTATTTCGGGCTCGAGTTTCGACTCCGGATGAGCAGTAGCGATGTATTGGATGACCTTATCCCGCGTTACGCTTACATTTGGCCCTGGCGGTTCCACACGAAACAGGGTCTCAGTTACATGCCCCTCGGGAGTGACAGCGCCGCGCCAGTACATCCGGCGGGCGTCATTTTTGGCCTCCACGTCGAAGATGGGTTTCAGAGTGGCAGTGGCCGATATGGTCATCTCCCAGTCTCCGCATACGAAGCGCGTGACCGTAGAACCGGCTGTTCCCTCGGTAGAGATGGCCTCTTCTCTCCAGACCATATCTTGGCGCAGTTCGCTTTCGGGGTGTCGTGCCGCGATGTATTCGACCACTACCCGATGGGCATCAGCAGCAGTGGGACCGAGAGGGAGGGGTGTCAAATCTCGGAGAGGAGCGGTTGGCGTGGTCTGCAGGGCAGCATTTCCACACCCAGCGCACAGGAGCGCCAGGTTGATCCAAAAACCGATTATGAGGATTGTCTTTTTTCCCATACTCTTTTGCACCGGTGTGCTAAGGTTGGCGAAGCCAGATCCGCTCCGGATGGCGAAACGGTGGAATGCGGTTTACGTCGAATATGGCCTGATCCATCACCACCCGGTTGCTCACTGCAAAAATGGACATTGGATAGACCAATGGGATAATGGGCAGATCTTCCAACAAGGCACGCTCCAGATCTTTATAGATCACCCGACGCTGTTCTGCGTCTTGGGTGCTTTGGGCTCGGTCAAACAACCAGTCTACGCGCGGGTTCTCATAGTTCAGGACATTTTCACTGGCAGGTCCATGATAGATCCAGGCCGCATAGTTTCCCGGATCGGGTCCCAGCAATGACCAACACCCCAGGCAAAGGACAAAGTCCCCTTCTCGTATGGCCGATTCCGGGTCATTCACCCTTTGCACTGGGACATCAATGCCTACAGCGGCCAAATTCTCACGTACGAGATCGCCGATGGCGGAAGAGAAATAGTCTGCTCCTTGCAGTAGAGGCAGCCGCAAGGGCTGTTCATCCTTGTAGCGAAGGCCGTCACTGCGGCGTACCCACCCCGCTGATGCCAACAACCCGCGAGCCTTGTCGAGATCGTAGAGATACTGTGGCAATGTAGGATCATGAGGGACGTAGGTGAATACCGTCTGATTGAACACCGAATCGGCTGCTGTCGCGTAGCCTTGGAACACGCTCGCTACCAACGCTTGGCGATCAAGCGCTAAAGCGATGGCTTGGCGGACCCGTTTGTCTTGGAGAAGGGGATGTTGATTGTTCAGCCGAAGCTGCCACATCGTGTCCCAACTCTGCACCCGAACTGTTCCGCCTGTCCAATCTTTGAGTTTGGGGGTGAGTTCTGGCTTCAATAGGGCAATGTCCACTTGACCATCGCGCAGGGCAGAGAGGAGGGCGTCGTCGTCCGGTGGCATCCACAGGACAATGCGGTCGAGGTACGGTCGGCCGCGGAAATAATCGGCGTTTGCAGTCAGAGTGATGGCTTTCCCTGGCTCTAGGCCTTCTAATTTGAATGGACCCGTGCCGATGGGGTGAATTTCAAAATCGGCTGTTGAATTGCCTTTGCCTGCCAGGAGGTGGGCGGGCAGAATGGCCACGCCGATGTCGGGCACCAGCGTAGGCTGTGGCCGGCGCAAATGCACTTGCACGGTGTAGTCATCGAGGGCAGTGAAGAGGATGGGATCGCCATCCTGGAGGAAGCGTCCTCGGAACCTGGAGCCGCTGTTCGGGTCCTGTATCATGGCGAAGGTGAAGAGCACGTCCTGGGAAGTGAGAGGGACTCCATCGTGCCAGCGAACATCCCGCCGCAAATGAAACGTCCAGGTCAGCCCATCGTCCGACACATCCCAGCGCTCGGCTAGTTCGCCTGTGGTCTCTGTGCCCCATCCTTCGCCGCCCAATACCAGGGGGTTAAAAAGCAGATTGGTGATATACCATTCGCTCACTGTTTCGGTGGTCAGAGGGTTGAAGACGGTCGCCTCTGGCAAAGGGATGGCAATGGTCAGTGTACCACCCCAGAGAGCGGATTCGGGTGGGGTAGGGGTAGGCAGAAGGGCGGAAGCGGTGGGGCCCAATGGAGTATTGGTTTGCGGCGTGGAGCAAGAAATCAGCGCCATGCTTAATAGGAGGGCGAGACCGAGTCTGGTGTAGGGCCTATTCTTCATTGGTCGCCCCCTGGCGGGATGGGCATAACTACCGTCACAGTAGTGCCCTCGTTTGGGGCAGAGGCAATGGCCAGCGAGCCGCCAAACAATTGGGCGCGCTCATACATGCCGAGTAGGCCCAGACGGCCCGCCTCGGCCAGTTCGGCTGCCGTCTTCGGGGAGCGGAAGCCAATCCCATCGTCGGAAACTTGTAACTGCACCGTTTCCTCATCGTACACCAGGCGGATGACAGCGTGCTGCGCCTGCGCGTGTTTACAGACGTTGGTCAAACTCTCTTGAGCCAGCCGATAAAGGGTCAATTCTAATTCCGGAGTCAGCGAGCGCACATTACCCGATATTTGTACGGCCACCCGGAGTGAGTAGCGCTTTGCCATCTCCTCGGCCATGAGTTCCAAGGAACGGCCCAGGCCCAGTTCTTCCAATAACGGCGGGCGTAGGTCATGGGTGAACTGGCGGACGTCCTGTAATGCGTCATCTACTAAGTCGCGCAGGAGACGCAGTTCCTGGCGCAGACGCTGTGGATCATCAAGCATCTCTTCACAGGACTCGATCCGCCTCCCCAAGATCACCAGCGCCTGGGCGGTGTCATCATGTAGTTCGCGGGCGATACGTTTGCGCTCCTCTTCCTGGGCGTTCAAAATAGAGGCCAGATAGCGCTGGATGTCATCGCGATAGCGCTGCAACTGGCACACCATATCATTGAAAGACCTTCCTAGTTCCCGCACCTCGGCAGGACCGCCCACTGGCACGTCGGCCTGAAAATCACCATCGGCGACATGCCCCACGCGCTCCGCCAGGGCGCGCAGTGGCGCGGTGGCCCGCCTCGTGCCGGTAGCCAGGAGGACGATGGGTAATATCACGGTGAGTCCGAGTAAAGCGATTACCAGGCGCACGTAAGGCATCAGGGGGGCTATGATATCATCCCACTGCTCTTGAGTGACCAGACCCCATCCTTGCCAACTGGCATCGGCGAACACCAACCCCTTGGCGGACGTCATTTCCAACGGCGCATATCCCAGGACTATGCGACCTTCTGGCAGGTCTACCACTTGGGCTCCGGCCTGACCCGCTAACAATGCGGCCGTAGCCGGGTTGCCCCAGTTATCTGTGCCAATGCGACTTGCATCGGGATGCCAGAGAATACGACCGTCGCGGCCCACGAGATAGGCAAGGCCCCGCGTGCCAACCGGGACATCCTGCAGATAGCGGGCCAGATGTGGGCCCTGGAGATCGTAGGTGCCACAGACAATCCCCGCGAACTGTCCTTGGTAGTCAAAGATGGGCACGGCGATCACGATGCCCTGCCGCCCTTGGCCCAGGGGCAAGAGGTTGGAGCGCACAGGTTGATAACCGTCGCGAGCCCAGCGAAAATAGGGCAATGCATCCACCCGCCCACCCAGTTCTCCGCCGTCCGTAGCCACTACTTCGCCGGCGGCATTGACCACGCTGATGCAGTCAAAGTGCTGGCGCAGACCAAAACGGGCGCTCAGGGCCGCCTGTTGGCGCAATGCCTGGCCACTACGCACATCATCTGAGGCGGCGGTCTCATGGAGCAGTTCGACAGCCTGAACCATGTGATTGGCGACTTGCTGGGCTGCCAGCCTCACTAGTTCGGCGTCCCGTTGCTCGACGAGAGTTTGGAGCAGGCGGCTGTAGCCCAGGAAGCCAACCGCCACGATGGCCAATAGGCTGATAGCGACGGGCAAGATCGTGGAGAGGATCAGTTGTCCGCTCAGGCTGGAAAACCAGCGATACCTGAACGCGCGAGTTTCTTTTGACATTCGAGTGCATACTGGTTGGCAGGGACATGGATCAGCGGATCAGTATCGGATGAAAGATGGAATGGCCACAAGCAGATAATAGTATAGCCGCAATTGCCATTCCTGCCAAAGTCAATTTTTTCCACCTCCTCCTTGGGGGTCGTTTTCTAAAGAAAAACGGCTCCCTTTCTTGAAATCTTGGAAATCCCTTTCATTTCGCGCGAAAAGAACCGTAACTTCTTGACCTAAATCCCGTCATCGTAATTGCAAGTGTGATACTATTTTGTTACTAATTTGATGCCGATTTGACATTTTTGTGGGTTTTGCGTATAATTATATCGATACTCCTGGCGTTGATCGGCAATTCTGCCACCGGAGAAAACATTATAGCCAGTATCACACACTCAAACCCGCTCACACAGGAGGATCTCCTATGCCCGTCATCCTGCTCGTTGACAACGATACCATTGCCGCGCAGGTCACCGATCGCACCTTGAGGAAACTCAACTTCCATACCCTCGTCACCCAGGATGGGAAGGAAGCGCTTGGCCTGGCCCGCCGATACAAGCCCGATCTGGTCCTACTTGAGGTTCAACTGGCTGGACTGAACGGGATCGAACTGTGTCGTCAAATCCGGGATGATCCTCGCCTGGCGGATATCCCCGTTGTGTTCCTGAGTTATGGTGCACCGGCTGACAAAGTGGCCTGCTTCAAGGCCGGAGCCGACGATTACATCTCTAAGGACTGTTCCCCAGAGGAACTGGAGTGGCGACTTCGCTCTCTGCTGCGGCGCACGAATGGTCGTTCCCATCGCCGACGCCGCCGTCTCGCGGTGAACTCCCTGGTGCTCGATTGCCAGACTTATCAACTCCGTGTCGGCAAGACGACAGCGGTGCTCACCCCAACTGAGTTTGACCTCGTCTATTGCCTGATGAAACACGCCGGAGAGGTACTCTCGGCGCAAGAGTTGTTGCGAGAGGTCTGGGGGTATCCGCCTGGGGTAGGAGACCCGGCTTTGGTGCGTCAACACGTCCGCAACGTGCGTGCCAAAATCGAGCCGTGCCCGGCCAAGCCTATCTACCTACAAACGGTGTCGCGGCGAGGCTACACTATTACTTCACCGCCCCCTGCGACGAAACGCGGCCGAGTCCCTGCGCTCAGCCAGCCTGAATTCGCCCCAGGCCCACTTTGTCCCGCCCCGAATTGAGATATCGTCTATCGAAAGCCAGCCACATATTCCGCCCCTGCCCACTCAAGTCTGTTAACTGTATATATACCTAAAAGCATCTTATACGATACTTTTACGCTGCGTTCACCCATTGGAACAGCGTTGTATGCTACAATGTTGTTAGATTCTGAAAAATTTTGCCCTTTTCGCTTTGGATTACTCAGTTTGAGCAGCGAGACGGAGGACGTCGTGAACCAAGAGCTAAAGGTGATCTTGACGGCCAGGGAGGCGGCAGAGTACTTGCGCGTCAGCCTGTTCACTCTTAGCAAGATGGAGAAACTCGGCATGCTCTCTCCGGCCAGAACGCCCGGGGGACACCGCCGCTACACACTGGAGATGCTGAATGCCTACCTGGATGGGGGGAGCAATCACCAGAACGCGAACTCCACATCACTGCCTGGAGACGGCTCCCGCAAGGAGACGGCTCCTACCGGCGGAAATGATTCTCCCAACAAGGTTATAGCCACCCCTCCGGGAACGGCAGGGCGGTCCCACGATAGGCTCTCCGAAACCACGTAATTCGCTCTAGGAAGGAGGTGAAAAGAGATGTGGTACGCATTGCTCAACTGGCTGCGCAGGGAGGAAGGCCAGGATCTGACCGAGTATGCCCTGATCATCGGCCTGATCGTCGTCGTGGCCATCGCTGCGGTCGCACTCCTGGGTGGCAATGTTCAGAGCCTCCTCAATGCCGTAGCCGGAGCCCTCGGCGCTGCAACGAACAACGTGCCATAATGAGGGCGCAAGGGGGGTGGGGGGGGGGGACGTTCTGCCTTCCACCCCACTTCACCTAAGGTCGGAGGTGGCTTCGTGAAGGAAAAGCGTTCTAAGGGCCAGAGCCTGGTGGAGTGGGCACTGGTGCTGCCCCTCCTACTTCTCATTTTGCTCGCCATCTTTGACCTGGGAGGGGCGTTCGGTGACTACATTGCCCTGAGTGAAGCGGCCCGTCAGGGCGCTTACTACGGCTCCATGCACCCGACAGACTTGGCGGGCATCCGCCAGCGGGTGCGAGAGGAGGCGGCAGGCGCTGGATTGACCATCACCGATGCCGACATCACTATCACGGCAGGCGGAGCAGGCGAACCAATCCGCGTGTCTGTGGATTACGTTTACCATTCTATCACTACCTATGTGATCGGGAGCGGCCTGATCCCACTCCGGGCGACAGTGGAGATGGTAGTCTATTAGTACGGGAGATACAGAGGTGAACCTGAGGGGTGAGGAGTCTATCGGCTCGCGAACTAGGAGGGGAAGAGCCGTTCGTCAGAGGGGAGATAGCCTGGTCGAATTCGCGATCATCCTCCCCGTCTTGCTCCTCATCCTCATGGCCATTTTGGATTTCGGACGGGCAGCCTACGTCTACAATGTAGTGGCCAATGCCGCCCGCGAGGGGGCCCGGTACGCAATGGTCGCCCCCACGGACATCGCGGGCATTCAGAGCGCGGTGTGGAGCAAAACGCCAGGCCTCGACCCAGCCCATCTGGCGGTGGACATCTCGTATCCCGATGCCTCCACCGTGGCTGTGGAGGTCAGTTACGATTTTTACTTGGTGACCCCCATGCTGGCCACCGCATTAGGGGGCACGGATCATTTGCACTTGAGGAGCACCTCGAGAGCCTACATCAGTTTTTGAGGAGCCGGAGGTAGGATGGAGGGGGCGCCGGTGGACGAAGTCACAAGCGTTTCTGAAGCGCATCACCGCCAGCGGGGGCAGGTGTGGGTTTTCGTAGCCATCCTGATGTTGGTACTGCTCGGTATCCTGGCGGTGGCGTTAGATGGCAGCAATGCCTATCTCAATCGGCGCCAGGCACAGAACGCGGCCGATGCGGGGGCGCTGGCCGGGGCGCGGCTGCTGGCCCTGGGTGCCAGTCCAGCCGAGGTAGAGGCAGCGGCCACCGAGTATGCCGTACAGCGCAACGGAGCCGATTCGTGTCAGGTTACCATTCTCGGCAACACGGTGAGGGTGAGCACTACAAAGCGCACATCCACTTTCTTTGCTGGTGTGGTGGGCATTTCGGAGGTCGAGGCCCTGGCCGAAGCGGCGGCTACTTTCGGAGCCCCGGATAGCGCCGGTGGCCTGCGGCCCATTGCCATCAAGAATTTCCCGTATGTCTATGGGGAGGAATACGCCATCTGGGATGACAACCCAGATGAAGATCCAAATCCGGAGACCACCCACATCATCGCCGGCAGTTACCGCGGGTGGCTCAATCTGTCCTGTGCCTATCCTGCTTCGTGCAGCGTTGGCAGCGATGACCTCAAGGAGTGGATGGCAAACGGCTACCAGGGCACTGTGCAGGTGGGCTCATGGTTGCGCGGTGATCCTGGGACACGGGCCAGTGTTCTCAAACAGGCGCAGGTAGGAACCGAAGTGATCATCGCCGTGTACGACGATATTCGGAATCTGTACCCGGGCAAAGAGTATTACCACGTGATCAAATTCGCCGTCTTTCACATCACGGAGGTGAAAGCGACGGGGAACCCGAAATATATCGAAGGGCGTTTTATCCGGCACGTCCAGATGGGGAATCCCAGCGGAGGTCCGGATGGCGGTCTAAGGGTGGTGCGGCTCACAAAGTAGACAGTTCACAGACCACCAGATAGCAGAGCGGGCAGGGCAAGCCCGCAACGGAGAATGGCAGGCAACTGCGGAGGTGGTTCTTATGCGCACAATATCAGATTACCTAATGCGAGGAAGGAGAGGCCAGGTCTGGGTTTTTGTGGCCATATTGATGGTGTGTCTGCTGGGCATCCTGGCCCTGGCCATTGACGGGGGCAGTGCCTATTTGGCTCGGCGCCAGGCGCAGAACGCGGCCGATGCGGGGGCGCTGGCCGGGGCGCGGCTGCTGGCCCTGGGTGCCACCCCGGCCGAGGTGGAGGCGGTGGCCACCCAATATGCAGTGCAGCGCAACGGGGCCGATTCGTGCCAGGTTGCCATCGCCGGCGATACTGTAACGGTAACAGCGACTAAGCACATCGCGATGTACTTCGCGCCCATAGTGGGCATATCGGAAATGACCCCCTCCGCTCGGGCCAAGGCCCGTTACGGCGCCCCGCAGCAGGTGGATGGGTTGGCCCCCATTGCGGTGAAGGATTTCGCATACGCGCTTAATGAGATCTACACCATCTGGGACGACGATTCCATTGAGCCGGACCCGGAGACCACGCACGAGATCGCAGGTAGTTACCGAGGGTGGCTAAATCTGGGGTGTGTTTACCCGGCAAGTTGCAGCACGAGCAACGATGACCTGAAAAATTGGATGCTCAATGGCTATCCGGGCTTCATCCTTGCAGGCAGTTGGCTTTACGGCGACCCTGGAACGAGATCCAGTGCCATCCAGCAAGCCCAGGTGGGCCAAATCTTAAAGGTGGCAGTGTACGATAGCGTGCAGGAACTTTACCCCGGTAAGCCATACTTTCACATCAAGAAATTCGCCGTCTTTGAGGTCACCGAGGTGATCCCCACTGGTTTCCCTAAAGGTATTCGTGGCAAATTCATCCGCAGCGTGGATATCGGTGAATTGGGGGGCACATCCGACGGCGGTCTGCGGGTGGTCAAATTAGTGCAATAGGAGCGAGCGATGGGACAGCGAAAGGGTTGTCTTTGGATCACAGCAGGCATCATCACGGCACTCATCGCGGGCGTAACCGCTTTCGTTGTCGTGTTCCAAGCGACGGCACAGCGTCCAGCCACGCCCGAGATACCGATGACCGAGGTGGTGGTGGCGCGACGGAGCATAGCCCCCAGGACGGTCATTGACCTGGAGGCCATCGAGATGCGTTCGTTGCCGGCGGATTCAGTGCCTGAGGGCGCAGTGCAAAGTCTGGAGGAAGCCAACGGCAAGATGGCCATAGTTGGGCTCTCGCCGGGCGAAGTATTGCTCTCTCACCGGCTGGCGGACCCTACCAAGGCAGGCGCGAATGTGGCCATCGTGATGGACGAGGATCGGGTAGCCGTTGCCTTCCCGGTCAGCGACCTGATGAGCCGCATCGGTATGTTGCAGCCTGGCGATCGAGTCGACATCCTTTACTCTATCCTCATGAAACAGGATGAGGGGAGTGAAGGAGAACAAGTTACATTCGCCGCCTTGCAGAATGTAGAGGTGGCAGCGATCATTCGGCCGCCTGCCCCAGAGGGCTCCACACAGGCACAAGCACCATCGGCTCTTGTGTTCGCCCTCGACCCGCAAGATGCGTTGGTCTTGAAATACTTAGAGGATGCGGGAGGCATTGTGGACTTGGTTGTTCGCTCGCCGACCCGAGAGCAACCCTTCGACACGGTGCCCGTACATAAGGATTACCTGAGCGACCGTTATCGGATACGACTTCCCCAGAACCCTTGATGACGAATTGAGGCAATAAGCCATGGCTAAGCGGATATTACTCGTGGATGACGACCCACAAATATTGCAGACCGTGCCGCCAGCCCTTCAGGAAGCGGGCTACGAGGTGAGCACTTCTCCCAATGGCAGAAATGCACTGTTAACCATCCACCAAAGTTTGCCGGACTTGGTCATTGCGGGGGCCTTGTTGCCCGACGTGGATGGTCTCGAACTCTGTCGGCGCCTGCGTAGTTCCGGGGAGACAGCCCACGTGCCCGTGCTCATACTGGGCGCGGGAGCAGATGTAGAGGACAAGGTGGCTGCTTTTGAGGCTGGCGCAACCGACTATATGACAAAGCCTTTGGCTATAGAGGAACTGGTGGCGCGAGTCAATGCAGCCCTGCGTCGAAGGCCAGGACTGCAGGGTCGAGTGATCGCGTTCCTCGGATCCAAAGGCGGCGTGGGTACGACCACACTGGTCACCAATACCGCTGTGGCGCTTCGCAAGCGCACTAAGGGGCGGGTGATTTTGGCTGACACAAGCGTGCAACTGGGAGACGTAGGCATTTTCCTGAACCTGACTTCGCGTCGTACCATCGCTGACCTGGCACCACGTACAGGAGAACTTGACTCCGAGTTGGTCAGCGCTATGCTAACTGAGCATGCTTCTGGGGTGCGTGTCCTGTTGGGGGCTCCCTGGAACCCCGCAGCGAAAATGATCGACCCCATGCATTTGCGAAAAATCTTGGTCACCCTTCGTGATATGTGCGACTATTTGATCTTGGACACGTGGCCAGTCTTGGACCGCACCACGGTCTCCGTGTTGGAATTCAGTTACCGGGTGGTGTACGTCATCGCACCCGAGATGTCTTCTTTGCGCAACGCGCGGATCTTCCTGGATGCCGCTCCCGCCCTCGGGTGCCCTCAAGAGAGGATTATCCTGGCATTGAACCGCTATCCTCGCCGAGGGGGCATCCAGTTGCGAGAGATTGAGAAAGCGCTGCAGCGCAAGATCACGGTGCAGATTCCAGATGACGACGCGCTCGTTACCAGCGCGGCGAATCGGGGCGTGCCCGTGGTGATGAGCAGCCATCGCAGCCGAGTGGCAGCGGCTATTAATAACTTGGCTCTTTCTTTGATGGCAGAGGCCAAACCATCTGTGAGTCGTTCTGCGCCGCAGAAGGCGGTTGCACCCCAGCGCAAGCGTTTCTTTGGCTGGTTGTGAGCGGAGGTGCAAGGTGCTGTGGCCGTGCTGGGTAGCCCTAGGGTTGGTGTTGGGCAGCCTTATCAACTGGGTGGCGGATCATCTGGCGCAGCATTATCTTAGCCAGACTGATTCGCCATCGAAGACCACTGCTGCTCCACGACTGGACATTACCTCGCTGCGCGTGATTTGGCTATGGATGCAGCGTTCTACCGACTTCCGGGCGATCCCTAGGCTACAGCGCCGGCTCCTGGTGGAGTTGACTATCATCGCCGTTTGTGTGTATCTGTGGAGACAGTTCGGCGCTTCACCAGAGTTCGTTGCTCTCCTGGCCTATGCCGGCCTGTTTTCTGTGATCTTCGTAGTGGATGCGGAAACCGGCTTTGTCCCGAACCTGGTGCTCGGTGCTGGGGCGATCATCGCGTTGACTCTGCGTCTCGCCTATTCAGCGCTCCCGGTAAGCAGCGCACTCTTAGGGGCGGTGGTGGGTTTCACCTTGTTTCTGCCGCTGGCCCTGATCCGTAAGGGGGTTATGGGAGCTGGGGATATCAAATTGGCCGGACTCATCGGCCTTGTGGTAGGGTTCCCAGGTGTCATTACTGCGCTGGCTATGGGCGTGGTTCTGGGCGGCCTTGGTGCACTGATCCTCATGTTGAGTGGAGCCAAACGACGACATGACTACATGCCGTACGCACCATATTTGGCCGTAGGGTGTATGGTGACCTTGCTCCGGGGGGCAGCGATTTTCTGACTATGCGTCTGTAGGTGAGTGTAACATGGTGTGGATCGCAATCACAATCGGGGTCATGTTCCTCCTCTCTGTTTTGGCATTGTTCGTCGGTATCTGGCAGGTAGAACAGGGACAGGAGACCGCAGAGGCCAGATTGCGGGCTTACATAATAGAGTCCATCCGGCCCACGGTAACCCCTCGAGAACAAGGTTCATCTGGCAAGACCATTTTGGGCCGCCTGATTGCTCGTTTCAGGAGAAGCGGTGGCACCTCGGCTGTGGCTCGCTCCCTTGCCCTGGCCAATGTGCCCTTGAAAAGCCATGAGTTTTACCTGCTGCGAGTTGGTTGCGCACTGCTGGGCTTCGTGCTGGCTTTGGCCCTGACCAGACAGTGGCCTATCGCCATGGTGGCCGCCTTTCTGACTTCGTTTCTTCCGGAGATGTATGTGAGCAACAGACACAAGAAACGCCACCGTGCGTTCCAAGAGCAACTGGTGGATGTGCTCACCCTGATTGTGGGCTCTTTGCGGGGTGGCTACGGCCTCACCCAGGCGCTCTCTCTGGTAGCACAGGAGATGCCACCCCCAGCCTCGGAGGAATTCGGGCGCGTCGTCCGGGAAACAGCCCTGGGCCTTTCCACGGAGCAGGCGCTACTGAATCTGGCCCAACGAATGGAGAGTGACGACCTGGACCTGGTTGTTACTGCTATCAATATACAACGCACTACTGGCGGCAATCTAGCAGAAATCTTGGACACCATCATTGGAACCATCCGAGAACGGATCCGTTTGAAAGGTCAGTTGAAAGCCTTGACCGCCCAGCAGTCTCTCACTCGTTATATTCTGACTGGTCTGCCTGTTGCCTTGACCATGATCATGTATGTGCTGAATCCGGGGTATGTGAGTGGCATGTTCCAACCGGGATGGCCGATGCTCATCCCTATCGGAGCAGCTATATCGGTGGTGACAGGCTTCATCATTATGGGGAAGATAATGCAGATCGAGGCCTGAGTCATACGGAGAGAGGACGGTGCTGTGTTTGGAACGTCGTTCGTGATCAGCATTTTAGTAGCCGTAAGTGTTTTTCTGCTGCTTGTGGGACTCCGCCTAGGTCAGTCGGAAGAACCGCCTGCGGAGAGGCTGAAGCGCCTGAGCCAGGCCGAGGACCCTCTGACAGAGGTGGAGTTAACCAAGCCATTCTATCAGCGGGTACTCAAGCCATTTCTGACCCGGTATTTGCAAGCGCTCGGACGACTGGCACCCAAACGCAACATTGATAGTCTCCGACACGCGCTCGCTACCGCTGGCCACCCTTTTGATTTGGGGGCGATGGATTTCCTGGGGTTGAAAGTGCTGCTGACAGTCAGTGTCGGGTCGCTGGCGATGTTCATCCTCTTCGTCCGCCAACGTCTTTCCTTCGCGCCAATTGGTGCACTGCTGGCGGCAATGGTGGCGTTTTTGCTCCCCGACCTCTGGCTTCGTCTCCGGATCCGCAGCCGTAAGGCGGAGATAAGACGCTCGCTGCCCGATGCCTTGGATATGTTGACCATTTGTGTGGATGCTGGGGAAGGCTTCGACAGCGCCCTGCGCAAGATCAGCCAGAAGTGGAACAATGCACTGGCCATGGAATTCGGGAGGATAGTGGCCGAGATTGGGGTGGGGAGAACACGTCGCGAGGCTTTTCGGAACATGGCTCGCCGGGTAGATGTGGAGGAAGTATCCAGTTTCGTGGCCGTCCTTCTGCAGGCCGATCAGTTGGGGCTGAGCGTTTCCAGGGTGCTTCACGCTCAGTCGGAGCAGCTGAGAGTGAGGCGATGGCAGCAGGCAGAAGAACATGCTCGCCGGATACCCATCTTACTGCTGTTTCCGCTGATTTTCATGATCTTTCCGGCAGTGCTGGCGGTGACCATCGGGCCAGCCATTCCAGCCATCGTGGAAGCATTCGCTGAACTGGCGCACTGACATACTGTTGATCACGCGAAATTTGGAGAGAAAAACACGTGAACGAGACAACCTGGCAACCGGAAGAGGATCAGGCCTTTGTGAACGGGGTGCGGAGTTTGCAAAGGGGTGATTTCCAAACTGCGATCACGCTGTTCTCAGATCTCAGTAGCAAACACCCCGAGAATGAGGAGGTGCGCACCCTGCTGCAAGAGGCCCAGATGAAGATGTCACTGATAAGGTTCGACGCGCGCCGGGTCATCGCTTCGGACATACCGCGCTTTTTGAGGAAGTTGATTGTACTCCTGGCTGCAGTGGATGTGATATTGTACTTGACCGTGGCGATGACCACTTTTTACCAGCGGAACGTGGTACCACAGTCGCTGATAGTGCAAGCCGCCTCCGAGCAAAGAGACCTTCTTTCGCAGGCGGAGCGGTATATGGCATCTGGTGACTACACTAACGCGATCCAGACCTTCGAGACGCTGTTGCAAAAATATCCGGGACACACCGCCGCTCAAGAGGGCCTGGCCGCAGCAGAAAAGGCACAGAAATTGCAGTCTTTGTACACCCAAGCACTGCAAGAGCAAGAAGAGGGACGTTTGAGGGAAGCCCTGACGCATCTGCAAGAGATCGCGACTATCCAGAGTTTTTATCGCGATGTTGAACAGCGTATCACCGTCATCCAACAGCAACTGGTGCTGCAAGCCCTGATGGAACAAGCCCAAGGTGCTTATGAAGCGGCGGAGTGGGCTACACTGGCCACAATATGCCAAGAGATCCGCCAAGTGAACCCGGAGCACGAAAAGACGAAAGTGAACGATTGGCTTTTCGCAAGTTACCTGGGTCAAGGGCAAGGCAAAATTGCGATTGCGGGCACGGATATCTCGCTGGTTGAGGAGGCGCTGGACTTCTTTGAGAAAGCCCTGGTGCTGCGACCTCTCCATCCGGAAGCCTCGACCGAGCGCTATCTTGCCCAAGCGTACCTGGCTGCCTTGAAGTCATTGTCCGAAGGCCAGAACGAGCGAGCCGCGCAATTTCTGGAACGCGTTATCGGTCAGCGCACCGATTACGCGGGTGGCTGGGCCAGAAGGCTGTACCTGGAATCTTGCATCAAAGCGAGCGAGGACTACATAGGAACGGAAAATTATGAACTTGCAGTGTCTCTGCTTCGCAAAGCGTTGAGTATCGTCTCCGGCTCGGAGGAGGTGCAAAACTGGGAGGAGTTCCAGGAACAAGTAGCCTTGGGTGATGAATTGGTAGCCGAGGGATCTCTGAGCGAAGCGGTAGCGGCTTACCAGGCCGCAGTGGACCAAATTCGCATCGTGGGAACCATGGAGCACGCTTCTGACAACGGAGATTTCGGGTTGGCAGGGAGGTAACAGTGAGTTCGAAAGAGTGGGAAGGTTTGCCAATTATAGATATTGATGCGCTGGAGGTGGAACCAGAGCCCCTGGAGCAAAAAGGCGATGAGGATCTGGTGGGCGAATTCCCGCTGCCTGGCGAACGCGCAGGTGTTTTGGAGAAATTCAAAAATAGCGTGCGGGATGCGTTGCTGGCAGAATTGGATTCGCAGGTGGATTTGACCGACGAAAAGGCGGTCCATACGGCTCTGCGACGCGCCTATCCCACCGTACTTGAACATCAGGACATCGTCCTCAGCCGTTCGGAGCGGGTGCGCCTGTTCCAGCAGGTCGTGGCGGAGATCCTCGGCTACGGCCCCATCGAGCCGCTATTACATGACCATAGCGTGACCGAAATTATGGTGAACGGGCCCAAAGCCGTGTACGTGGAACGCAATGGCAAGATCTATAAGACCGACATCACTTTCGAAAATGAAGATCACGTGATGCGGATCATCGAGCGGATCGTTGGGCCTATCGGACGCCGAGTGGACGAGAGTTCGCCGATGGTAGATGCCCGACTGCCGGATGGCTCGCGCGTCAATGCCACTATCCCACCGCTCTCGCTCATCGGCCCGGTGCTGACCATCCGCAAGTTTGCGGTAATTCCCTATACAGACGAAGATCTGATTAGGTTCGGCACTATGAGCCGTGAGTTCGCTGAGTTTCTGAAGGCGTGTGTCAAAGCCCGGCTGAACATCTTGATCTCAGGTGGCACAGGCACAGGAAAGACTACTCTCCTCAACGTCGTCTCGGGTTATGTGCCCAACGACGAACGTATCATCACGATCGAGGACGCAGCGGAATTGCAACTCAAGCAGGAGCATGTGGTGCGCCTGGAAGCGCGTCCGCCAAATATCGAGGGCAAGGGTCAGGTGACAATTCGGGACCTGGTTATCAACGCCTTGCGTATGCGGCCTGACCGAATCATCGTTGGAGAGGTGCGCGGAGGAGAGGCCCTCGATATGTTGCAGGCGATGAACACCGGGCATGATGGTAGCCTAAGCACGCTTCACGCCAACGGACCCCGTGATGCTCTCAGGCGGTTGGAGACAATGGTGCTTATGTCGGGCATGCAATTGCCGCTGCGCGCCGTGCGGGAACAGATGGCCTCAGCCATTGATCTCATCGTTCATCTCGAGCGTCTCAAGGATGGATCGCGCCGGGTCGTGCAGGCCACAGAGGTAGAGGGTATGGAAGGCGATGCGGTCGTAACACAGGATATTTTCGCCTTTGAGATGAAAGGTATCCGCGATGGGCGCATTATCGGCGAATTAAAGCCTACTGGTATCCGCCCCAAGTTTGCGGAGAAGATGGAAGAGCGCGATGTACACCTCCCCGCGTCGATTTTCGGCTTCGATCTTGACCTAAGGGAGCGGCGGGAGTGAAAGCACGTAACGTGAGCAAAGACACGTGGTTGGTGAGCAATGGCCGCACCGCCTCCAGTTTTATGGAACGGCTGCGTGGACTGATCGGTACTGCTCCTCTGCGACCGGGTGAGGGACTGCTGCTCACGGGTTGCCGCTGGATACACACCTTCGGGATGACTTATCCGATCGACGCCATTTACTTTGCGAAAGACGGCCGAGTGGTGGGGCTGAGCAAGTCTCTATGGCCCGGACGCATTGGGCCTCGTGTAGGAGAAGCGGTTCACACACTGGAATTGCCCCAGGGAATTATAGAGGATAGCCAGACAGAAATAGGAGATATAGTGGAAATCTCGCCATAGGAGCAACCCATTGAGGGCAGCATGAGGTACAGTGTATGAAAAAAGGTGCTGAATTAAGCAACTTGCGGTGGCCGTTGACTTTGCCTGCGAGGCCGTGGCCTAAGACCTGGCCTCGTCTGGCTTTTAGTGCGTCGGCTGCTGTCAATGCGTTCCTTCTTGTAGCCATCACAGTATTATCTTTGGCGGGTTCCACAGACCCTGATTTCTGGTGGCATCTTAAGACCGGCGAACTCATTGTCCAGAGCGGACGAGTACCTCAAGTGGACCCATATTCGTTCACCGCTGCTGGACAACGCTGGATTGCCCATGAGTGGCTGTCGGAAGCCCTCATTTACCTGGGATATCGCGCTGTCGGGTATGTGGGTTTGGCTGTAATGTTTGGCTTGGTCTTAGCCTTCACTTTCCTCATCATCCTGCGCCTCCTGGAGAGGCTGGGGCTCTCTCTACTCGCGCGGACTGCCCTCGCTTTGTATTCTCTGGGCATGTACTTGCCTCTTATAACCGTTCGCCCGCAACTTATCTCCTGGCTGCTCTTCGCAGTGTATCTGTATTGCCTCTTCCTGTATCTGGAAGGACTTGCTTCTCAGATCTGGATTTTGGTGCCCCTTATGGCGCTGTGGGCCAACTTGCACGGTGGATATGTTGCGGGGCTTATGCTCATCGCTCTCGCATGGGCTTCGCTACTGTTTCGGCGTTTACGTGGCCAGACGACTCCCAGCCTCAAGCACCTCGCGTTCGTTGGTATCGGGAGCGGCATAGCGGCTCTGTTCACGCCACACGGCCTCGACTTACTGCGATACCCGTTCACCTATGTGGGCACAAGCAACGGGTCAATGACCTTTATCCAAGAATGGCAGTCACCTAACTTCCACAGCCCCCTCTGGCTACTCTTCGCGGGCAGCCTGTTGCTCCTGGTCGTGCTTGGTGTGGGTGGGAGCGAATCTGATCCCTGGTCGGCAGTGCTAATAACGACTCTGGCGGTGATGACTCTGCTATCCCGCCGGCATGTGGCTCTTTATGCACTGGCCTGGGTGCCCGTGGCAGGGCTTAGCCTACGGCGAGTGTGGGGCTTTGCACGAGCCTGGCCGACGCGGCCACTTAGTACACCGGTCACATTGTTAAGCATCATAGCATTGGTTGTATTTGCGGGTTCACTGACGCGCTTTGTGGTGAATCGACCTTGGAGTCAGATCGGAGTCACACCGCAAGTTCGTGGCACATGCGCATACCCGGCGGATGGGGCCAGATACATCCTAGAGAATTTGCCAGATGCCAGGGTCTTGAACGAGTATGCCTGGGGAGGGTATTTGATCTGGGCCTGGTATCCGTACCAGCGAGTGTTTATTGACGGGCGCGCCGATATGCATGGGGATGCATTCTTGCAGGAATACATGGATGTGCGCCAATGTCGCCCGAATTGGCGAGCCATACTGGACAAGTACGAAGTCAATGCGGCTTTGGTGGAAAAGGGCTCGCCGCTCAGTGTGTTGCTCTCCGAAAGCCGTGATTGGGAACGGGTGTTCGTGGGGCCCGTGGAGGAGATTTTTGTGCGCCGGGAGTAGGCGTCTGCTGAGAGTCAGAATAGCCCCGGGTTCGAGGCAGAGAAATACCATCTCTTGTTTCCAGTCCCCTGGTCCTAGTTACCGACCCACTGTCTTCGGATAGTGTCTTGTACGCGCTCTGAGCCAATTGTTGACGGTATGGCTATCTGGATGTGAGAAATGAGAGGCCCAGTGACCCCAAAAACATTCTCGAACATCTCGTGGTCCGAGTGGCGCTGGGTGATCAGGTGCACACTAGTGCTCCTTGCTGTAATGTTCTTACCCTATGCCTACGGCTATCTCACCACCCCCCCAGACTTGCAGTTCATGGGCATACATACCCTCAATTCCGGAGATACGTATACCTACCTGGCCTGGATGCAACAGGCCCGAGAGGGAAACCTGCTATTCATTAACCTTTACACCAGCGAACCTCACGAACGGGTCTTCTTCCATCCGTTGTTCTTAATGATGGGGTGGCTGGCCGATGCCCTGCGCCTGACAAATATCGCCGCTTTTCACTTGAGCCGAGCTTGCCTGGTATTTGTCTTTTGTTTGGTTGTTTACGCTTTCATTGCAATGTATCTGCGGTCAGTGTTCTGGCGGAAGACCTGTTTTTTGTTGCTCTCGACCTCCTCCGGGCTCGGCTGGCTGCTGGGTTCAGTAGTGCCTTCCTCAGTGGATTTATGGCAACCGGAGGCCATCACCTTCATGAGTCTCTACGAATCACCGCTTTTCACGGCCTCGCTGCTCCTGATGCTCGTCGTCTTCTATGCTTGGCTACAGTCTCTGGAAAATACCCCCCGATGTGCCATTGGGGCTGGTTTGGCTATGCTAATCCTCAGTGTCATCCATCAGTACGACGTGTGCACCGTCGGTGCTACACTGGCAGTATGCTCGGCGCTCTTATGGTGGTTACGAGGCATCTCAGCGTATCGGCTCTTGGGGCGGGTGGCCGTCATCCTTGGATTGTCTTCACCTGGGATAGTGTACAGCCTATGGGCCGTTTCCACTAACCCGGTGTTTCGTGCCTGGAGCCAGGCCCGGATAGACGCTTCTCCCGGCCCCTTGGGTTATGTAGTGGGTTTCGGGGTGGTGTTCTTCCTGGCACTGATCGGGATAGCCAAGGTTATCTCTCATTCCACCGTTCGAGGGCTTCTGTTAACATCCTGGGTGTTGACCACAGCCGTGCTGGTATACACCCCGATCAGTTTCCAGAGGCGGCTGATTCAGGGCGTACACATCCCCCTGACCATCCTGGCTACCGTGGGACTCTCGCGACTTGTGGCCTGGCTGATCCGACGCGCCCCCTTGTCGCGCGGCTCCCCTTGGCAATTCCGCAGGGTGATCGTCGAAGTGGTGATCGTGCTCTCATGTCTTTCAAACGTGGTGTTGCTCAAGCGCGACATACTTGCCTTCCGCTCGAAGACCTGGCCGTACTACGTGAACAAGAGCACGATGGAGGGCATTGACTGGCTGGCGAAGCACACGGATTCGAGCCAAATTGTCTTGGCGCCACCCGAAATAGGCTACTGGATACCAGGGATCGCGGGGAATCAGGTCTATGTGGGCCACAACCCTAGCACAATCAACCTACAGCGCAAGTTGGCTACTGCGGCCTGGTTCTTCGGGTCGAGCACACCAGATCCAGAGAAACTCCAGTTTTTACGGGACAACCGAATCTCGTACATTTTCACAGACCAGGCTTTGCAGTTCGGGGATTGGGACGTGGATGACTATTTGCGACTCGTGTTCGTTAACGACGACGTGTGGATTTGGCGTGTGGAATCGACCCAGTGGAAGACCAGCGTCAAACTGCCCAGTTTCAATAGAGCCATAAGCGCGCAGGTCTGCAGAATGCCCAATGCTGGGAGCAGGACAACCGAGGCGAGCAAAGCCCCCAGAAAAGCACCGAGGAGATCCGCAGCATAGAGAATCCCCGCTGTTCGGCTGAGGCTTCCTCCGAAGTACATCTTGTTTGCCAAAGGGAATTCCAGACCCACGAGAAACCCGCTCAGGATGTTTAGGATCAGAAGCACAGGTGCTACCAGAGGAGCAACTTGTGGCCGATGGGCCTGGGCATATATTGAGAACAGGATGGCTGGAAATAGAATCCAATATCCAGCCAATGCTTCCTCCAATCGAATCAGAGTGCGTTTCCCCACCTCTACCCGTCTCACTTGATGTGTCATCACCAAACCGCCCACGCTCAGTCCCGCCATAAAAGCGGTGATCAAGAGCCCTATCTGATAATACACGTATCCGTAGAAGATCTGGAAGGCGAATATTACCAAAAGGTCAAAAGCCATGCCCCCAAAGCCTGTAGTGACAATGGCGATGGGAACGGCAGTCTCCTTGAACCGGGGGAACAGCCTTCCAACCATCCACAGGGCGATAGTCGCTGCAATGAGCATGGCAGCGAGAGGCAGCAGTCCCAGTGTTCCTAAGGATTCAAAGTAGCGGCTGAGACGCGGAGAAAAGAGGTCGCTCCAATACGCCAGGCCGTATAGAAGACCGGCCGGACGGAGGTCTTCGTTAGCTATCGCTCGTTTGGTTCTCTGCAAGGAGTCCAGGAACCTGGCTAACCGCTGCTCATCCAATTTAAGGCCAATGTGAAAATCGCTCATCATACGACTGGGGATGGCACGCTCTCGCCAGCGTTGAATCAGCACTTCCTGCGGAATATCTTCCACCGCTAAGGTGGGCGAGGCCAGCCAGATGCAAACATCTCCCGGAATGGGCCTAATGTGTGGAAAGATTTGCCCTAAGGTGAGGTACAAACTCGCGTTTAGGTCTCGCATGCCAGGGCTCATGTGGGTGAGCGTGCTCGGCGAGGTGATGACCATCACCCCCTCATCCGCCAAAAGAACCCGTACCAGGGCATCGAATTCCCGACTGTAGAACCTGTTCAACTGCAGGGTAGAAGGATATGGAAGGTTGATAACTACCAAATCATATTGACCTGCTGGAGTGCCCTCGGTGGCCATTTGTCTGGCTAGTAGACGGCCATCCACATTCCGGACGTGGACTCGAGGGTCAGTTAATTCGGCGGTGGTGAGGGGGGTAGGGAGGCTCTCCACCGCTTCGATGAGCAGGGGATCCAGTTCAGCATAGTCTACACGCTCCACCGGGTACTTCAAGATCTCGGTCAGGAGGCCGCCCACCCCACCACTGAGCACCAGGACTCGGCGAGGCTGGGGAATGAAGAGCATAGGGAGATGGACCAGTTCCTCTACAAAGGTGATGTCGGGGACAGGAGCAGTGATGATGGGAACACCATTCGCGAAGAAGGTATACTGCCCTTCCTGCTCGATAGCAGCCACATTGCCGTAGATGGAGTTGCCATAATAGACCAGATTGTACCCACGCCACTGTTGGCCTACGAGCCAGCGATGAAGATTGCCGGCTTGAGGAGGGAGGAGTAGGTACAGACTGATGAAAAAGAGCCCCGAGATAACGATCATGAGTTTAGAACGCTGAGGGGCAACCAGAGTCAATGCCGAAGCCAAATTCATGGCGGTCAGAACCAATACAACTTGGATTGGCTGCAAGTAAGGAATGAAAAGATAAGTAAAGACCACGCCGCCGATGATTCCTCCAATGGCTTCCAAAGCGTAGACCCAGCCGACGGCAGATACCTCTCGGGCATAGGCTCGACAGCCGAAGGCAAACATAGCCCCATCCACCAGACCTAATGGCAGAAGTACTAAGAGGGCATAAGCAGCCGTGGACGCAAGTCCTATTCCTTCACCAGGGAGAACACCGGTGAGGGTGCGCAAGGCGAAAGCCGTATAGAGAGAAAGGGGGAGGAGGAGGGAGAGTATGATTTGCAAAGCAGCGTAGGAGAGGGTTACCGCCTTTACTCTCTCGGCCAGTCGGCCTAACACCCCGCTCCCCACTGCCTCCAAGATCAGCCAACTTCCCAGTACAAGCCCAATGGAAAGTTCATTACCGGAAAAACTGACCATGAGTTGTCGGGCCATGAGCGTCTGGGTTACGCTGAAACTGAAACCCATGAGCAGGAAGGCGAACAGGAGGCGGTATTTCGGGGAACTCTTGGACTCTATGGATAGTTGGAGCCTGGTACTACTGTGACTTGCTGACATCTTGGCTATTCGGCTTTGCTGCCCGCACTCCTTTGCCTGTCAACGTCCAAATACGGCCTGAGGAACCCACAAAGCAGGTATCGGCCAGGGGACAACCTGAGCATTGATTAGGGCAATTGCCACCCAAGGGTGCGAGATAACCGGCGCGGGTCAAATCTTCTAACATCTGCTCCAATAATTCTTCGCTGATGCCTAATTCTCGAACCAACTCGCCCTGGGTATGTGTACCCCCACGAACTAATAGGCTCAATAACCTCTGTAACACCTCACACCCCCCAGCCTACTAATCTCGCCGCTTGATAAATGGCTATACCTACAGCGAAAGAAATCACCAGCAGCATCGCAATGCTGAAAATGGTCCAGCGCCACGAATCGGTCTCCTGGCGGATGGTAGCTACGGTCGCCACACAAGGGATGAACAGAACCTGCACAGCCAGGAAGGCCAACGCTGCTGCGGGCGTTAGCGCTCCACTGAGAGCCTGGCCCAGACCCGCTTCCTCACTGCCGGCACCATAGAGGACGCTCAGAGTGGCAATGGTGTTCTCTTTGGCCACGAAACTGGTCAGGAGAGCCACTATCATCTGCCACTTCAACCCCATTAGTGCGCCCAACGGGGCCAAAAGCTGGCCGATGGTCGCCAGGTAACTGGTTTCGATCTCCCCACCGGGCAGGGTCGAAAGAGCCCAAATCAATATGGAGACTACCAAAATAATACTGCCCGCTTTCTTCAGGAAAGACAAAGTCCGTTGCCACACAGAGAGTCCAATGGTACGGGCGTTGGGCAGGTGATAAAGCGGCAACTCCATGATGAAGGCCACGTGCTCGCCTCCCAGCACAAATTCATGGAGCGCAACACCTACGATCGCTAACACCAGCAGGCTGAGCCCTACCAGGCCCCAGGAAACTAACGCTGCGTTACGGCCAAAGAAGAGCGGGGCCAGCACGGCCACCACGGCCATGCGGGCCGTGCAGGGTACAAGGGGAGCCACTAAAATGGTCAACAATCGTGCCCGGGGTGAGTCAATGATACGTGTCCCCATCACTGCCGGCACATTGCAGCCAAAGCCCAGGAAGAGGGGCAGAAATGACTTGCCGTGTAACCCCATCAGGTGCATGAAGCGATCCATGACGTAGGCTGCCCGGGCCATGTATCCTATGTCTTCCAGCAACCCCAGAGCCGCAAAGAAAATGACCAGAATGGGCAGGAAGGTGATCACCATCCCTGCCCCGCCGATCACTCCGTCGGCCAAGAGACCCACCAACCAATCCGGCGCACTACTCAAGGTGGACTGTACCCACTCAGCCCCAGCCTGTATCAAGTAGGTGTCCAGCAGCCTCTGCAAGGGCGCACCTACGGTGTAGGTCAGCCAGAAAACGCCCCCCAGAATCCCCAGGAGAAAGCCCAGTCCCCAAATCGGGTGGGTGACCAGACGGTCCAGCCGATCCGTCAGGGTGATCTGGCCCATTCGCGGACGGGTTACAGCGGCGCGCACCATACGCCCGATCCACTCATAGCGGCCACCTGCCACGGCCAAAACGGCATCCTCGTGCTGTCTCAGGACGGCGTGTACATTTTCCCAACGGTCACCTAGCCGCTCCTGCATCATACTGGTGATCTCTTCATCGCCTTCCAGGAGTTTGAGGGCTACCCAATCCGCGGGGTATGGTTCTGGCACCCTGTCCGCGATCAATCGCTGCAGTTCGGCCAACACCGCTTTGTGATCCTCTCGGATCTCTGGGCGGCTGGGGGTGTAGGTCGTGGCACCCCGGGCCAAGCGATCTATCGCTTGCACTAGTTCGTGCACACCCTGGTTCTTAGAGGCCACCATGGGTACAATTGGCAAACCTAAGGCTGCTTCCAACACATGGGGCTCAATCTGCATGCCCTGCTGCTCGGCCACATCCATCATATTCAAGCCCAGCACTACCGGAGTGGATAGGCCCATTAGTTCAGCTACAAGGTACAAGTTGCGCTCCAGGGCGGCTGCATCCACGATCGCCACTACTACGTCGGGTTTTTCCTTGATGATGTAATCTCGGGCAATGCGTTCTTCGACGGAATTGGCAGTCAGACTATAGGTACCCGGCAGGTCCACAACCCGCACGGTCGTGCCATTGTAGTGGTAGGTGCCGACTTTTTGCTCGATGGTTTTGCCGGGCCAGTTGCCAACATATTGGCTGAGGCCGGTCAGCAAGTTGAAGACCGTGGATTTCCCAACGTTCGGCTGACCAGCCAGAGCGACGGTGATGGTACGTCCCTCAACCTGTTGCTCCATCCTTGCTGTCTCCTTGCGGCCTTACTAGGACTTTATTCGCCTCACCGCGTCCCAGAGCCACCCTGGTGTCTCGCACCATTACGATGACGGGACCGTGGCCTAAGTTCTGCACCATGGTTACCTGGACTCCAGGGGTGAAGCCCAGAGCAGCCAGACGACAAACGAATCCCCGCCCTCCGGTCAATTGTACTACTACTCCTATGTGCCCGGTGGCTAAGTCGCTTAACGGTAAGCACTCATTGTTTATCACATTCCCCTCCTACGACGACAAAATGGGTGATGCGGGAACCGCTACAAGAGCCGCACCATGACCAATGAGGCTGCTTCACGCCCCAGCACATGATGGGCCCTGCCAATCTGCACTGTCAGGGGCCCCCGAAAAGGAGCCACTGCCTCGACCAAAACCGCAGCCTGGGGTCGAAGCCCGAGGCTATCCAAATAATGCAGTAACTCGGGATCCTCGTCCGCCACGTACAATACGACTCCCTCTTGCCCGGGTTCTAATTCAGCCAGTGGTCGCCCCGCTTCCGTGGTCATTTCCCCCGCGACGGTGGGGATCGGGTTGCCGTGGGGACAAGTCCGTGGTTGGTCTAAATACTGGGCTATTCTCTCCTCCAGCAGGGGCGAGGTGGCATGCTCCAGCCTGCACGCCTCAGCGTGTACCTGATGCCAAGGTAGCCCCAGCACATCGGTGAGGAATCGTTCCCACAGGCGATGACGGCGGATCACCCGCAGTGCCTGGGCCCGCCCCTCGGTAGTCAACGACACACCCTTGTAAGGCACGTAAAGGGCCAGCCCTTGCTCGACCAGTTTCCTGACCATCTCATTGACTGAGACGGGGGAAATTTGTAACTGCTGGGCAAGGGTAGAAAGTGCGACGGGCTGTTCCATCTCACCTGTTAGTTTGTAGATGGCCTCCAGATACTCTTGGATGCTCTCCGAGACTATAGACATTCTCCAATTGATATTAGGTTTGCCTTAAATAAATATGTTGGCATACCTAATTATATAACACTTTCTACCAGATGTCAAATCAGGCCCTATCGCATAGCCAGGTTTCAACAAGTTGGGTGTGTTTGGGAAATTTGACGCCAGAGAAGCGGGGTAAACGCCCTGATGAGTGGACATCATCAGGGCGTTCGTTCATCAGGATGGGGGAACTATTTCGTTTCACCACAATGGGATAGGCATGCACCGCGGCGGCGCTATGGGGCACATTCGACCAAATGATTCATTCGTACACTTTCTCATCTGTTGCCCCTGCCTCGTTAGCATCTGCCTCTACATCACGAGTATCGGTGGGCTTTTCCAATAGTTCTCGGTAATACTCGTGCTGGATCAAGAGATCCATGATCTCGTTCGTACCTGTCCAGATCAACATCAATCGCGCGTCCCGTAGCATTCTCTCGATGGGGTATACATTTGTGTAGCCTATACCGCCCATGATCTGCATGGCATGATTCACCGCTTGCCAGGCGGCCTCGGTGGCGAACTTCTTGGCTTCCGAGACCAGCCGCCGTATCCGGCCAGGTTCATCGCCTGCATCCACTGACCGGGCCGCGGCATAGACCAGTCCTCGCGCTGCGTCCAGCAAAGTTACACCTTCCGCCACCTTAAAACTCACTGCCTGAAAACGCCGGATTTGTTGGTCAAAGGCTTTGCGTCGGTTGCTGTAGCGGGCTGCTATCTCTAAAGCCGCCCGACCCAAGCCAATCGCCCCTGCCGCGCTGGTCATACGCTCGGGGATCATCATCCGCCAGAAGACGTCCGCTCCGCCATTCTCACGCCCCACCAGATTCTCGGCTGGTACGCGGGCCCCGCGGAAATAGATGCGCCCCGTGCCCCCGCCCCGAGTGCCCATTAGCCCGTAGACGTGCTCCACGTCCACACCCTCACCGCGCTCCACAATGAAAGCGCTTAATGACTCATGTCCGGGCCCTTCGGGCCTAGTGCGGGCATATACCAGGAAGTAATCGGCGCCCTCCGCCCCTACCACGAACCGTTTCTGGCCATGCAAGATGTAATGATCGCCTTCTCGCCGGGCCATGGTGGTACTGCCGAAGAAATCAGATCCGCCCCGCGGTTCAGTGAGGGCCTCTGCACAGGTCAGACGGCCCTCCAGAGTGGGGCGCAGATATCTCTCTTTTTGAGCCTCAGTGCCGAAGACGTGCAACGCTTCGCCAACGATGCTGGGCAGCGAGTAGAGGCAGGCCAGTGCTGCACCCAGCACTCCCACTTCCTCTAAAGCCACCATCTCATCGGTCCAGGCTAACCCTCGACCGCCGTACTGCTGCGGGAAGCGCAGCCCTAACAATTTTCGAGCAGCGGCGCGCTCCAAGAACTGGCGTGGATAGCGCACCTGCTCGGCATCCATATCCAAGATGAGTTGGCGGGGAATATCCTCTCGCACGAAGGCACGGACCTCGTCGCGTAGCGCCCGCTGATCGGGTGATAACATCGCGTCCAGCATATTAAGCCTCCCGTGTTTGGATAGTGTGGTAATTGTGGATGAAACGCCTTGAGTATACTCGAAAGCGCTCGAATATGCACACTCGCTTGTGTGTGATGCCGCGTGCGCCATTTGGCGAGCGTCCAATTGAGTAGTATTATGCGCTACAGAGAGAATTCTAATGGGGGACCGAGCAAGATGGATTTCAAAGTCATCGAAGACAAACACAGTGTTGCCCTACTCACCGACAAACTGGTATTGGGGTGGGATAAGGCGACTGGTGCCTTGATTCAATTGCACCCTGCCGATGTGAAAGAGAACTGGATCGGTCACACCACCTCCAGTCCCTCGGTGGAACTTACCCTAGAGGATACATACCAATTGAACAAAACCCACTGCGTTTGTCACGAGGCAACTGTGGAGGGTGAAGCGGTCCATTTCACTCTCACTTTACGATTGGATGACCTGTTGGTGCGGGACACGTACGTCGTGGATGGCCTGCTGGTCGAGCGGCGGATTGCTGTGGAGAACACCGGCCAGCAAGAGGTACGGCTTACTGCGGTCTGGCTCAACGTGCCAGGGGCGTGCGTTGGTGATCCTGAGCAATGTCTGTTCGAGGCGCCGGGAAACACTGTGCGCCCGCGAGTGCCTTTCCGCGTGGCTGCGCGCGTGCACCGTGCCGATAGCGCCGCACCTTGTGAATTCAGCCCCGGTGTGCGCTGGGAGCGTCTCTTTGAAGGGGCACCCGATTCGGGCCCCGGCATCCTTGCCATTCACAACCCGAGAGCACAAGCCACGCTTATGACCTGGTACTACAGCGAGGTCGAACCGGCCTGGCCGCTCATCGATGGCTCTGACGGTGCACTGACCTTGATACACAAGATCGGCCTGGCCGACTGGCTTGCTCCGGGAGAGTCGGTCTCTGGCGGGAGCCAGTACATTTTGTTGCATCGCGGGACGTGGAAGGAGGCATTGGCGGCGCGTCAAGCGCTATATCCGCGTATGGGCACATTGCCACCCCTCTACGGTGAACCTCCGTCTTGGGTCCGTGATGCGGTCATTTATGAGGTGCATCCCTCCCAATTCGGCGGGTTCTTAGGTCTGGCTGCCGAACTCCCGCGTCTCAAAAGCCTGGGTTTTAACACCCTATATCTACTTCCCTTCTGGTCCTACAACAATCTCAGCGGCAGGATGTGGGACCTCAATTGGAAAGCCTCAGGTAGCGTCTACGCCATGCGCGACTTCGAGGTCATTGAGCCGACGCTGGGCACTGAGGCGGATCTGAAACTAATGGTAGATACTGCCCATTCGCTGGGGATGCGCGTTCTCTTTGATCTTGTGACCCAGGGCTGTGCCCATGACGCCCGTTACGTCCAGGAGCACCCAGAATGGATGGCCCGCGATGAGCGAGGCGAATTGCGCTGGTCCCACGATTGGTCCGACACCTGGTCCTTCGATTGGGCCAACCCCGATTTCCAGAACTACATGTTGGACTGGGCTATCAGACAAACGGTGAAATTCAATGCAGATGGCTGGCGGGTGGATGCACCCCATGACAAGGAACCGAACTGGGACCGTCGCATCCCATACCACGCCAGTTACACCAGCCTGGGTGTTCTGCGCTTATTAGAACGCTTACAGGTGGAACTCAAGAGACTGGGGTCAGACAAGGTATTGCTTTGCGAACTCTACGGTCCGGTATATGTGAAATCCCACGATTTCTGCTACGACTACCTGCCCCATCATGCAATGCACTATCTGGCCATTGGCAAACTGACGCCTTGGGAATTGGGCGAGTGGCTGTGTGACCATCGGGCCAGTTTACCCGCTGGTGCGGTGCGCGTCACTTTCACTGAGACCCATGATACAAGAGATACGACGCCCCTCGCTCTGGCACTGCGCGGTTCGCTTGTCCGCTGTGCCGAGGCCGCTTTGATCCTGATGACGGGGTTTGTGCCCATGGTCTGGTCGGGCGAGGATGTGGGGTTGGAGGGCTACTACCAGCGCCTCTTTGCGCTATGGCATAAACACCCGATCCTGCGCTACGGGGAAGTGCTGTATAATCGGGTTGGGTGCGATGATCCCAATGTTTTCGCGATCATCCGCCGATTCGAAGAACAAGCCTTCGTCGGGCTGGTCAACTTCTCGCCTCACAAGAAGACTTTTCATTTGTCATTGCCTGTAACTGAGATGGGCTTGCGAAATGAGATGAATTATCGTCTGTACGATGCTTTAGCGGGCGAAGACCTGGCCGAGGAGGGCAGATCACGTTGGACGGGTGTGGAACTCCAGGATGTCCGGCTGACTATGGAACCCTATAAGCCGCATTTCGTGTTCGTTAACCCTGAGGGTGAGTACTGACGTCTACGGAAAAATCGGTCGTTCGGGCATTTAAGTGCCCAGCCACATGACATAAATAAGAGTTTTGAGTGTACGGTAAATTCGCACAAGGAGGAAGAATATGAAATCCTCGAGGGATATGCTCCTGTTGCTCATCCTCTTGGCTCTGGTTGCAGGTTGCGGGCCGACACCCACGCCAGCACCGCCAACTCCTACCGCCATCCCGGTTGAGCCTACAGCCACTGCAGTGTCCGAGGAACCGCTATACTTGGCTATCATCTGGCACCAGCACCAGCCTTTGTATTACAAGGACCCGCAGACCGGTGTCTATGCCAAGCCTTGGGTACGCGCTCACGCTACCAAAGACTACTATGATATGTGTGCTATGCTTCAAAGTTACCCCAAGATCAAAGCCACGTTCAACCTGACCCCTAGTCTGCTCAAGCAACTGCAGGATTTCGTGGAACAGGGCGCTAAGGACTACTACTGGGTGTTGGCGGAGAAACCCGCGTCCGAGTTGACTATCGAGGAGAAGGGCTACATCCTGCGCCGCTTCTTCGATGCCAACCCCACTAACGTGATAGGTCGGTTTCCGCGTTATAAGGCTCTGATGGCCAAACGGGGCAGTGTGGACTCGGACGCCGATCTGGCGGCCGCTATCGAGCGCTATAGTGAACAGGATTTCCGTGACTTGCAAGTTTGGTTCAATCTGGCCTGGTTCGACCCAGACTTTCTGGCCACCGAGCCGCTCAAGAATCTGGTGGACAAAGGAGAGAATTTCTCTGAAGAGGATAAGACCATTCTCTTCAATGAGGTGCGCCGCGTCATGGCTATGGTGATTCCCATTCACAAGCAGTTGCAGGATGCGGGTCAGATCGAGGTAACTATGACGCCTTATACGCATCCCATTTTGCCCCTCCTTTACGACACCAACTTAGCCAAGATTGGTATGCCTGATGCCTCATTGCCCACCCGCTTTTCTTTTCCCAACGATGCTATAGCCCAGGTGCAGAAAGGGGTAGAGCGCTACCGGCAGATCTTCGGGCGTGACCCGCGGGGCATGTGGCCTGCCGAGGGAGCAGTGGCCCAGCAAATCGTCAAGATCGTGTCCGATGCCGGGATTGTCTGGATGGCCTCAGGTGAGCAGGTACTCGCCAAGTCCATTGGTCTCGAAAGCTTCACCCGCGATGCAAACGACGTGGTGCAGCAGGCTGACCAACTCTATCGCCCTTACTACGTGCGAGAGGGCGATGGTCGTCCGGTGGGCATGGTCTTCCGCGATTTGACCATCTCCGATATGATTGGCTTCCGCTACTCTGGCATGGACGGTGCTGTCGCTGCCAAAGACTTTATGGCTCGGCTACGGGCAGCGAAGAACCGCCTGAAGCAGGAGGGCGCAACTGGCCCCCACTTGCTCACTGTTCTACTCGACGGAGAAAATGCCTGGGAATACTATAAGAACGATGGCAAGAAGTTCCTCCATGAGATGTACCGCCTGCTCTCCGAGGCCACGGACATCGTGACCATCACGCCGTCTGAGTATCTGGCAAAATTCCCCGACCAGCGCGCAATCGAGACCCTTTGGGCTGGTTGTTGGTTCACGCCAGACTATTCCACATGGATCGGCGAGGACGAAGAGAACACGGCCTGGGAATACTTACTGCGCGTCCGCAATCGGCTGATCCATGTCCAAAACAAATTATCGCCGGAAGCACTCAATAAAGCGTTGGAAGCCATGTATGCTGCGGAGGGCTCGGATTGGTTCTGGTGGTATGGTGCAGACCAGACCGTCGCCGATGAGGGCTCTTTCGACATCCAGTTCCGCCAGACACTGATGGACGTCTACGCTGCGATTGGCGAACCCATCCCCGATTTTCTCTACGTGCCTATCATGCCTGCCCAATCTCCACCGCCCGCACGGGCTATCGCAGGTATGTTCACGCCGACGATAGATGGCGTAGCCGATGATGTGGAATGGGCAGACGCTGGCTATTACGACGAATCGGGCGGGGCAATGGCCCGTGCGGACGACATAATCAAGTCCCTTTATTACGGGTTCGACAAAAAGAATATTTACTTACGGGTGGACGGGCGGAGCCCATGGGCTAGTTTCGCCGAAGATCTCAGTGTTTCTGCCTACTTCGGCGTGCCCCGCACCAAGCAGGTCAGCAGTTTCTCTCGCTACGGTGGGGCGGAGCCAAGGACGGTGTTAGGTTTCGGCGCGGCGGTGGAGGTGGCAGTGAACTTCTCCGCTGGTCAGGTGACTTGCACCGTATCCCGCCCGTCGGGTGGGCAATGGGGCCGCGGACAGCCCCTCGACACCTTCGCTGTCCGGGGCGAAGTGCTCGAACTCGCCGTGCCCTACGATGTCCTGGGCGAGTTGGAGGCGGGGGATAAGGTGCCCATTTACGTCGTGGTCAGTCGTGCTAACACCGACATAGACACAGCACCTTCCGGGGGCCCAGCCATGGTCATTGTGCCTGACATCAGTGCTATCACACCGGTGCTTGTCATAGATGACCCAGCGGGCGATGACAATGGCCCCGGAACTTACACTTATCCCACCGACAGTGTGTTCAAGCCACAAGTGTTTGACCTGGCACAGTTCACAGCAGGCTACGATGAGAAGGGCAATGCCGTGTTCACTTTTGTAATGTATGGCCCCATCCAGAACGTCTGGGGATCTGGCAATGGTCTCTCTGTACAGGCCTTCGATGTGTACATAGATGTGGACCATCAGCCCGGTTCGGGTCGGCGGTTGCTTTTGCCTGGGCGTAACGCTGCTGTGGCATCAGAGGACGCTTGGGATTATGCCATCTGGGCAGAAGGTTGGACGCCCGGAGTCTTCAAGGTAGGTGCGGATGGTAATCCCCTGCAGATAAGTGCAGACATGAAAATCGTGGTGGACCCGGTGCTCAAGAAAGCCACCGTTCGCGTGCCATTGGCTGCTCTCGGTGGCGGCGACCCGACCACCTGGGGCTATCTGGCAGCGGTCTGCGGGCAAGAAGGCTATCCCGCGCCAGGGGTGTGGCGCCTCCGCGATGTGGAGCCAATGGCTGCCCAATGGCGTTTCGGCGGCGGCCCTGCCGATACCAATCACACGCGCATCATAGACCTGGCATTGCCAGTGAACTACACCCCTGACCAGGCGACGCTCCTGAGCAAGTACTCGCCATCACAAGAGCCGAACATGGATAAACTCACACCCGACGACTTCGCTCAAGTGCCAATGATGCGCGTTCAATAGCAAGCCGCGCAGAGGGGGCGCAGACTCACGAATCTGCGCCCCCTCAACTGTAGTAGGTGACCCGCCCGGAGTGCGATTCCCACTATTTCGGTGCTTGTCCCGTGCCAATCACACTCTCCATCGCTTGCCGAACCACGCCGCAGAAATGATCGCACAGATCCGCAAGCCTGCAGATTTCACAGCGAGGGCGCCGGGCTTTGCAGACGCGTCGCCCATGGGCGATGAGATTGACGTGAAAGGGGTAATAGGTTTCCGGTGGCATCATCTGCTCGAGTAACAGCCCGGTCTTGCCCGCTCCAGTCTTAGGTGGGACGAGTCCCAACCGTTGGCTCAGCCGATGCACGTGGGTGTCCACGGGGAAGGCGGGCTTGTCGAGGGAAAACAACAGCACAATAGCCGCCGTCTTTGGTCCCACGCCCACCAAACGCACAAGCCAGGCGCGCGCGTCGTCTACACTCATGCCGGCTAAAAAGTCCAAGTTAAGTTCTCCCCGTTCCTCGGTGATCTGCCGTAAGATGGCTTGGATGCGGGGACCTTTCTGCTCCGCCAGGCCGCCCAGACGAATGGCGTCTATAACCTCTTCCGCAGGCGCATCACGGACGGCCTCCCAGGTAGGAAAGCGCTCCCGCAACTGGCGGACCGTCCGCTCTGTGTTCACGTCGGCGGTGTTCTGGGAGAGAATGGTGTACACCAACTCACTTAGTGGGTCAAGTTGACGATGCTTCTGTTTGCGCGGGCCGTACTCCTCGATTAGCAACTCGTGAATTCGCAATGCCTTTTGACGACGCCTATTTAGATCGTCAGGGCTTAACTTCAGGCGAGTCACTTTTCCACCGGAATGAGTTCGTACTGCCGACTGCCCAGCCCGATGCGTTCTCCATGAGCCAACTGGACTCGCCAGTCATGGTCCGGCCAGAGCACGCCAAATTTGTCATTTGAGTTGGCGTTTTTTCCCAAGCGCGAGGAAGTGATCCCCGGCGCGGCATTGACCAGATCCACAGAAGCCTGATCAATGGCCACCGGATCCTTGCTGGCCAGGATGCCCAGGTCAGGGACAATGGCGGCATCATTGAATCCGTAGCAATCACAGAGGGGTCCCACGTGCATCAGGAAGTTGAAAAATCCCACCTTGCCGGCTTTTCCTTGCACTGCACCCAAGGCATATTCGGCCATGCGTTCTTGCATGCTGTTCTTGTCGCCCTCGCTCCACTGGATACTAATAGCCTCATGAGGGCAAAGAATAGTGCACTCTGCACAGCCAATGCAAATGGTCTCGTCAATGTAGGCTTTCCGGTCTGATCGAAGGGTGATAGCCTGTACGGGGCAGGCGCGAATGCACAGTTGGTCACCTTTGCATTTCGTGGGCTCCACCTTGGGTTTAATGGATGAATGTTGGATCTGCTTGCCGGCGCGGCTCGCACAACCCATCCCCAGATTCTTGATCGCCCCGCCAAAACCGCTCACTTCGTGGCCTTTGAAATGGGACAGAACTATCATCGCATCGGCGCGGGCAATGGCTGCCCCTATCCTCGCTTCACGCAGGCGAACACCATCGATGGAAACCACCACTGCCTCGCGCCCGGTCAGCCCATCGGCGACGATAAAGGGCGCTTTGACTGTGGCGTAGGAGAATCCGTGCTCGATAGCGGCGACGGTGTGCTCGATGGCATTAGAGCGAGGGCCAGAATATAAAGTGTTGCAGTCGGTGAGGAATGGCTTGCCGCCACGCTCGTATACCAAATCTACTACCTGCCGAACCAGTGGCGGGGGAATAAAGGCTAGGTTGCCGGGCTGGCCAATATGCAACTTGAGCGCCACGAGGTCCCCCGGGGCTATCAAATCGCTGAAGCCAGCAGATCGGAAGAGACGGACTACTTTCCCGGCGAGATTGCGCTTAGAGCCCGTGCGCATGTCGGCGAAATAGACCTTGCTGCTCATGCTATACCCCTGCTACCTTTCTCCGTTCCTCGCTCTGCTCTTCTCTTTCTAATTCGCCTTGTAGGGCTTCCAGATATTTCGTCATAAGGGATATGAATTGTTTCTCTTCCTCGGGTTTGAGACGCGACAATGTGCGTATTAACTGTTTGCGTCGCGTTTGACGCACTTCATCTACTACCGCTTCGCCATGTTTGGTCAGCATGACCAAGACAACACGGCGATCGGCCGTTGATCTTTCGCGGGTTACTAATCCTGCCTGCTCCAGCCTGCCCACGATGCCTGTGAGAGAAGGCAACACTTGCATGGTATATTCGGCCAGTTCGCTCATCGCGCAGCGACCACCGATGGCGCGGATGACATTTAGTGTATGGAACTGGGGTGCAGTGAGGCCATAGAGACTGAGTGTACGCGCGAAGTGTCGCCGTTCTAACCACGCTGCGCGCAGGATGAGTTGTTCGAGGTTTTGCTCGACTTCTGGTGGCAATCCCGAATCTTGCAACAGGACCTCCCGTTCCCACATTATTTCGCAGCGCTAAGTATAACGGTGGAAATGGCTTTGTCAAACCTCGGGCTCTCCTAAGATCGCCGGCAACCTTTCAGTAGATCTGCTTGTTCCCATGAGCCCGAGGTGGCGTTGGCCTATCCTCAGAAGGATTCAAAGGCGGTCGAGCAAGGCAGCAACCGCGTCAGCGACAGCCTTTGGACGTTCTAACATGACCATATGACCGGCGCTTTCAATCACGCTCAGCTGTGCGCCAGCAATGTGATCGCGTAAGTATTCCGAATACTTGAGGGGCGTCAGCATGTCGCTGGAGCCACAAATGACCTGAGTTGGGCAGTGAATGTGACCCAACTCCGTCATCACATCGAAGGCGTCGCAGGCGGCAAAGTCATCATAGAGAACTGCAGGCGATGTGGCAAGCATCTGTTTGCGGGCCGCAGCGATGAGAGATGGGTCCGCGCTAGGGGCGAAAGAGTATTGAATGATGAGATCTACTGCCGCGGCGAAGTTCTGTCGCAGACCATCCAGGATAGCGGGGTTCACTCGGAGCCGCGCCCCTGTTCCCACCAGAGCCAGGCCTTGCAGACGAGTTGGGTTGCGGAGGCCACATTGGAGGGCGATAGCGCCGCCCATCGAATGCCCTGCGATTACTGCTCGTTCCAGTGTGGCGGCGTCCAAGAAGCGGGCGATGAATTCAGCGTAATCGCCGATGGACCAACGACCTCGGCCGTCGGAGCGCCCATGACCAGGCAGGTCCAAGGCGTACACATTGGCCCCTTGCAGGCTGCGGATGGCGTGACCCCACAGGAGATGACTGCCTCCTGCGCCATGGATGAGTACCAAGGCAGGGGCGCGTCCTCGTTCACTGCGATGATAAGTGTAGAAGATCCGCTCGTCGCTTATTTTGAGATATGGCACTGGCAATCCCCCACCTTAGGAAAGAACACTCAACGAGGAAGGCCAGAAAACTCTGCTCTCATCGCCTGGTGGGCTTTGCTTCCGCTTCGCCGACAGCAGCGTTCAGATCGCGCAGGAGTGCGTCCACGTCAATGCCATGAGCCAGCGCGCCTTGCTCTATGTTCTCATAGCGGGCAATAGCGCAACCGAAGCAACCCAGACCGTGGCTGAGGAATACGGGGATGGTCTGGGGATATTTGCTCACTACCTCACCAATTGACATATCTTTGCGAATGCTCATTTTTCCCTTTCTGTCTCCATAGTGTAGTGTAATGCCCACAATTGCCGCGAGAAGTAGTGGTGTCACACCGCTACCCTCTTCGGTTGTGAAAGCGGGCTAATTTTACCTGTTTTTCGCGCTTTGGCAAATAGGAGGGCTTCGGTTATAATTTTTGTAATTCCCCATAATATCAGTACCGGTAGTAGCATACGACTTCTGCGGTGTCGGATGGGCACGTAGAGGCCTTTTTCTGTTTCAGTAGACGGAGAGTGATACGAGATGCGACAAGGGCACATAGCCCGGGTGGCCGGAGTCGTTGTGGATGTGGATTTCCCATCTGGAGACCTGCCTGGGATTCTGAATGCTCTGGAGATCCCGAACAACGATGGTCCGCCTCTTATTGTAGAAGTTCAAGAACACATAAGCACGCACACCGTGCGTGGGATTAGCCTGGGCAACACGGCGGGACTGCGCCGGGGGCTCCCGGTCTACGATACGGGTGAGCCTATCAGTGTCCCAGTAGGACCGAAGACCTTAGGTCGCATTTTCAATGTGCTAGGACAACCCATTGATGGAGGGCCACCGCTGGAAGGAGTTGAGAGGCGTCCTATCCATGTTTCTTCACCTCCCTTGCAGGAGCAACTGGTTCTGAATCGACCTTTCATTACCGGCATCAAAGCCGTTGATCTATTGTGCCCGTATCCTCGGGGGGGCAAAATCGGACTGTTTGGGGGCGCAGGCGTAGGCAAGACGCTGCTGATCATCGAACTTATCCGGCGCACCATCAAAGAACACAGGGGCATAGCCCTTTTCGCCGGCGTGGGCGAAAGGAGTCGGGAGGGCAACGAGTTGTGGCTGGAGATGCGCGATAGTGGTGTGCTGGATAATACCATACTGGTTTTCGGGCAGATGAACGAGCCACCTGGTGCCCGATTGCGCACTGCATTAACTGCGTTGACTATGGCAGAGTACTTTCGCGATCGCAGAGGGCAAGAAGTCCTGCTGTTCATAGACAATATTTTCCGCTACGTCCAGGCTGGAGCAGAGGTGTCGGCGCTTTTGGGACGGGTGCCCAGCGCGGTCGGCTACCAGCCGACCATGAGCAGCGAGATGGGCGCCCTTCAGGAGCGCATTGCTACTACCAGCCGCGGCAGCATCACTTCTGTGCAGGCAGTCTATGTGCCCGCCGATGACATCACCGACCCCGCGGTTGTAGCCACCTTCGCTCATCTGGATGCAGTCACAGTCCTGTCACGTCGCCTGGCCAGTCAGGGGTTATACCCCGCTATTGAGCCGCTGGACTCCAATAGTAGACTGCTTTCACCAGATGGAGTAGGCCAGGAGCACTATCGCATCGCAGAAAGGGTTCGGGCGGTCCTGGCCCGGTATCGGGAACTGCAAGATATCGTCGCTATATTGGGGATCGATGAACTGAACGAAGAGGACCGGCGGGTCGTACGGCGTGCCCGACGCATACAGCGCTTCCTCACCCAACCCCTTTTTGCTGCGGAATCCTTCACGGGTTTGCCTGGGCGGTTCGTTCATTTGCGGGAGACCTTGCGTGGCTTCCGCGAAATTCTCGATGGTCAATACGATGACTTGCCCGAGCAGGCTTTTTATATGGTGGGAACTATTGATGAGGCTGTAGAGAAAGCGCGCGCTCAGGAGGAAGTGCCGGTTGGCTGAGTCGTGGCAACTGATCGTGCGTACACCAGAGGGCATTCTGTTGGAAGTCTCCACCAGTTGGGTCCATGCCGAGTTGATCAACGGGGGCATCAGCATTTACCCCCGACATGCCCCACTGATTGGAGAAACAATGGCTGGGCCGCTACGCTATCGGGCCGAGGATGGAAATGAGCGGTCGATATGGCTTCAACCTGGCATTTTACGGGTTGAGCGTGGTCGAGTGACGGTGCTAACTCCCGGCCCGCTCACAGAGGGCGTCTCTACCCAACCCTCACGCAGCACGGGTGAAACATAAACTGCCGGATCGCAAGGAACACCACGCGCGCCAGGCGTGGCGCGCCCTGGCTTACGCCACCACGTTAGGATGGGTGTTGGCCCTTCCCATCTTCGGTGGCACGCTACTTGGTTACTGGCTGGATCACCGGCTGCATACAGGCATGACCATGACTCTGGGATTGATGGCCTTGGGCGTTTTCATTGGCTTCTATAACCTTTATAACATCATGCAGCGCGAGGCGGATGCCGATAGAACGCCTTCGGGCTTGGATGAAGAAGAGGTAGAGGAAACAAAGCGGCGATTATGACTCGGATAGTCTGGCTAGGGGCAGGTTTGTTCATTGGGGCGATCAGCACCCTGTCTCTGCATTGGCAAATCACCAACTTGCGACCCAATCAGCCACGGTCTGCCGCCGTATGGGTTGTCGGGGCTATGTTGTTGAGATTGGCAATGACTGCGGCGCTGCTGGGCTGGGCGCTTTCCAAAGGGATCATCCCGATGTTGGTCGCTGCTTGTGGCTGGACCTTGGGGCGACTGGCTATGATTGGTTGGGCAGAGTTCTCGAGATCTCGCAGGGGTACATAGAACGAGAGGAGAATGATGGAGCCCGTTTTCACGCGCGTGGTTTTCACTATCCCGTTGTTCGGAGGCATCCCTGTGCGTGACACAGTGGTGACCACTTGGATAATCATGGTCATGCTGAGCGGCCTGGCTTTTCTACTTGGTCGCCGCCGGCCATTTCTATTAGAGGTCGTTGTGGACCTCTTGCTTGATCTAATTACCGGGATGATGGGCAGGCCGGCTGCTTCCTACCTGCCATTGCTGGGCACGCTGGCCATCTTCATCGCCACTGCCAACCTGATCGGCATCATACCCTCCATCCCGCTTCCTGGAGGCACCATATTTCCCATCGTTGCACCCACCCGTGACATAAACACTCCTTTGGCTCTGGCCCTCACCATCTTCTGCGCCGTCTACTACTACGGATTTCGCACCCACGGGGTGTGTGGTTACGTGAAAAAACTTGCCTCTCCCGTCTTCATGCTGCCTTTGGAACTCATTAGCCAAGTGAGCCGTACCCTCTCGCTGAGTCTACGCCTTTTCGGCAATGTCCTCAGCGGTGAGTTAATAGTGGCCGTTGTGGCCATGCTGGCTCCACTCATTGTACCGTTGCCCTTACAGGTTTTCACTATGATCACCGGCGTATTGCAATCCTATATTTTCACCACACTGGCCACCGTTTACATTGGCGCTGCAGTGGAAGTTGCAACGGCTCCCACTCACCGGGATAGCACAACAAACGAAACAAGCCACACTAACTAGAAAGGGAAGGTATGTAGCATGGACTCCGGACTGCTAATCACTCTGGTCACTATTATCGTCACTGCCCTTGCCATCAGTATCGGCACTATCGTGCCCTCATTGATGGAAGGTTGGGCGGTCGTCAAAGCCTTGGATGGGATCGCCCGACAACCCGAAGCAGCAGATAGCATTCGTGCCACTTTGTTTGTCTCCATAGCGCTCCTGGAGTCAGTGGCCATTTATGTGCTGTTGATCTGCCTGATCCTGCTCTTCGCCAACCCATTGGTTGGCCGCGTTCTTGGCTCATAGGAGCACCGATGCTGGAACTTGATTGGGCTACGTTGATTTTCCAAGTCATCAATTTCCTGATCCTGATAGCGCTGCTGTACCGGTTCCTATTCCGACCAGGCTTGCAAGCAGTGGAACACCGTCGCCGACAGGTACAGGAGATGATCGAGCGAGCGCAGAAGGAGCACGAGGAGGCAGAAGCGTTACGTCAGGAACTGGAAGCGCGTTTGGCCCAAGTGGAGGAGGAGACAGAGATCTTGCTTTCGAAAGTTCGAGCCACTGCCTCCGAGGAAGCACAGGCTATCCTGGAGGCAGCCCGGCAAGAAGCAGAGGAGATTCTGGCGGAGGCACGTGCGGAGGCTCAGCGGGAGCGCGATCACGCCCTCGGCCAATACGCCGAGGAGATTGTAAACACCGTGTTGTACGTGAGTGGGCGGTTGTTGGGGCCCGTAACACCGCCTGAGGTGCACGATGCTTTGGTTGCCCGACTCAATGAGCACGTCTATCAAATGGGCCAGCATTCTGAACAGATCCAGATGTTCCGCCAGACGCTAGGGGATCGGAACCTGACTGCCCAGGTCTCCACTGCTCGCCCACTCACCATGGAACAGCAAGGACAACTGGCACGCACTCTGACCGCCCTCGCTGACCAGCACGTGGATCTGGAGATCACCGATGACCCAACTCTCATCGCCGGACTGCGCGTTCGCCTGGGCGATACTATCATTGACACAAGTCTGGCTGGCCAATTGGAGCAACTCAAGGAGCGTGTGCTCTCGACATTGGAGGAAAGGTTGACTCGTGTCCGAAGTTGACGCAGCGAAACGAAGCCCCCTCAATGTATTGGGCATCGCAGATCTGATTCGAACAGGGGCTGCCGCATACGAGTATCGCCCCCGGGTCTTGGAGGTTGGGACGGTGCTGCGCGTGGGCAATGGCGTGGCTACTCTATCGGGGTTACTCAGTGCTCGCACTGAAGATGTGGTTGTATTCCCTACCGGTGTGCAGGGCATGGTCCTCAATCTAAACCGCCTTCAGACGGACGTGATACTGCTTGGGCCGGATCAGGGCATCCAAGGGGGGGACATTGTTCTCAACACCGGCCGTCGCCTACGTGTCCCTGTGGGGTGGGGATTCTTGGGACGGGTTGTAGATCCCCTTGGCAAGCCGCTGGATGGCCGAGGTCCCATTGCTCCTTCAGAATGGTCACCTTTAGAAAAGGAGGCGCCGGGCATCATTGCTCGCCAGCCTGTGAACACGCCTTTACAGACGGGCATTAAGATCGTGGATGCGCTGGTGCCCCTCGGTAGGGGCCAGAGGGAGTTAATCATCGGAGATCGGCAGACCGGCAAAACTGCTCTCGCCCTAGATGCTATAATCAACCAGCGTCGAGGCGATGTTCTATGCGTATATGTGGCTATTGCGCAGAAAAAGTCATCGGTGCATTCGGCAATACAGGTGCTCCGCCAATATGGAGCGATGGATCATAGTATTGTAGTGGTCGCTAACCCCGACGATCCACCTGCACTACGCTACTTAGCCCCGTACGCGGGTTGCAGCATGGCGGAATTTTTTATGTACGAGGGTCGTGACGCGCTCATTGTATACGACGATTTGACGAAGCATGCTGATTCCTATCGTGAACTGAGTTTACTGCTGCGTAGGCCGCCAGGCCGTGAGGCTTACCCTGGAGACATCTTCTATCTGCACGCCCGGTTATTGGAACGCGCCTGTAAACTCAGCGAGGAACACGGTGGTGGTTCTCTGACCGCGCTCCCAATTGTAGAAACACGCCGCGGCCATATTGCTGCTTACATCCCCACCAATCTGATTTCCATCTCGGATGGTCAGATCTATTTGGATGCTGACCGGTTCAATCGCGGCTTTAAGCCGGCAGTTCACGAGGGACTTTCAGTCTCCCGCGTTGGTGGTGCGGCACAAACGCACGCTATGCGCGCCGTTACTGCTCACTTGAGACTGGACCTATCCCAGTTTGAAGAAGTAGCCCACTTCGCCCGGCTGGGCACCGAAGTAGACGCCGCTACGCGACGCCAGATCGCTCGTGGGCAACGCCTGCAGGCCGCGCTGAAGCAACGCCAATACGCACCTCTCTCAGTAGGTGAACAGGTTATACAACTATATGCTGCTACCTCCGGTTATTTGGATGATCTCTCAGTGGACGAGGTACCAGCCTATCTGGAGGGGTTACCCGACTTCATAGAGCGAGGGTACTCTCATGTGTACTATCCTTTGGAACGCACTAAAGAACTCGATGCGGAGATAAAAGAGGCCCTCGAAGAGGGCTTAGAAGCCTACCATGCGTATTGGAAAGAGAGGGCATTAGGGTCATGAAGATGATAATGGCTGTGGTACAGCGGGCAGAGGCCAGACAGTTGCTCGATGCACTGGTTACCGCTGGTTATGCTGTTACCTATTCCGAGAGTCGGGGGGGCCTCTTGCATCAGGCCAGCGACACACTTTTCATTGGTGTGGAAGACGAGGCTGTGGACTCGGTATTGCAGATCATTCGCGAAAACTGTCATGCCTGTGTCGCTCTCCGCGAGACTACGGCTGCTGAGGCCTCCGAGCAGTTGAATGAAAGTACCACGACGAGCCCTCTGGCTCCACCCCGCCATTCTGAAATCACCGTTGGTGGAGCAGTGGTCTTTGTCTGGCCTATTGAACGCTTCGAGAAATTCTAATCTCTGATCCATGGAAGATATCGAGCAGGTTGAAGCCCGGCTGCGCAATATCCGTAGCATCACGCCTATCTTGAGCGCCCTCCGCACCATTGCCCTTGGTGGCTGGCGGGTGGCACTTGCCAGACTGAATGCGGTGCGAGCCTATCAGGAACAACTGACCGATATATTGTACCTGATATTGCCCCGCTTGTCCGGGACTCGCTTGCACGGTCAGCCAACTAAGGCAACTGTCGCACGTCGAGGCCTGTTGGTCATTGGCAGTGAACGGGGACTGTGTGGTTTATTCACGACTTCCGTTGTCGCTGTCGCGGAGGCGGAGTTGGCTCGGTGGCGAGCCATGGGAATTGAGGGCGAACTCATGGTCTTAGGAGAGAGGGCCAGGCGCGAATTCCGTCGCCGCAACTTATTTCCTGTCTGGGAAGCCAGGTTGCCTGTGACAGGCGTGCCCTCCATCTGCCTGGCTGCTGAATTGGTGGCCAAGACGTTACCGCGTTTCAATAGAGGGGAACTGGAGGCAGTTGCGGTTGCCTACAATCACTATCTCGGTCCAGCGCGTTACGAATCGCGGGTACTGGAACTTCTGCCTCTGGTCTGGCCCCACCGTGCTGTAAGGAGACCGCCCTGGCCCCCGCCTATTATAGACACAGACCCCTACAGTCTGTATCAACAGATCACAGAGCAATTAGTGTTGATCGCCTTTTTCCGCGTGCTTCTGGAATCAGCCGCCGCGGAACAATCGGCTCGCTTTCAATTGATGGAAGGTGCCAGCCAGAATAGTCATCGCTTGATTGATGAACTCACGCTGGCCTATCATATGGCTCGGCAGCAGAGAATTACCATGGAGATGCTCGACTTGGCTGTGGGAGCAGGGCTGGTGGGCCAAAGCCAGACTCAGTGGTCAGAGATGTCTTCCACCGATATGCCCGCTGATTTGTAAGATTGCCTTGCACTCCTCATCGTGCAGGAATTAGGCCAAATGGTCTGGGCAGCAGGGCCTGGACACAGTCCATTAGTAGCAGTCATCACTGGCGCGGAGGATAGGCTCGGTCTTCCAATTCCGCCAGGAACTTGTCGGCTTCCATCGCCGCAATAGCGCCCGTACCAACCGCGGTGGCGATCTGTTTCAACACTAATTCCTGCACATCTCCAGCGGCGAAGACCCCCGGGACACTGGTGTGGCAGCGCCGGTCAGTGACAATATAGCCGTTGGCGTCCAGTTCCAGTTGCCCGACGAACAGTCTTGTATTGGGGTCGCTGCCGATGTAAATGAAGACCCCATCCACCGGCAGTGTGGATTCCTCGCCGCTCTCCATGTTGTTCAGAAGCACCGCATTGACGGTCTCCGCGCCGAGGATGGCACGGACCACACTATTCCAGATGAAACTGATATTCTCTCGGCGCCTGGCTCGATCCTGGGCTATTTGTTGGGCGCGCAGGCGGTTGCGACGATGAATAACATAGACCTTGTCTGCCAAACGGCTCAAATACAACGCCTCCTCCACTGCAGCGTCGCCACCTCCGACGACGGCTACCGTCTTACCCTTGTAGAAGAAACCATCACAGGTGGCGCAGTATGAGACCCCTCGGCCTGTGTACTCTTTTTCGCCTGGCACCCCCAACTTGCGCGGGGCAACACCGGTGGCGATAATCAGCGCTTCGGTCTCATAATTGCTGCCGTGAGTGGTAAGTTTGAAGGGGCGGCTGGATAAGTCTGCGGCAGTTACTTCATCGATTACTACGCGGGTTCCCAGACGCTCGGCTTGCTGTTTCATGCGCTCCATCAATTCGAAACCGGAGATGGCCTCCGGAAACCCGGGATAATTCTCTACTTCTGCTGTGAGTCCGGCCTGCCCACCCAGAACGTTGCCGGATATAATCAGCGGGCTGAGTCCCGCCCGGCAGGCATAGATAGCAGCGGTGTAGCCCGCTGGCCCTGAACCCATGATAATGACCTTTTCCATCGAGAGACTGCCCTCCTCCACGCGGTTAAGTTTCCGGTATCTATTCTAACTGCGCAAAACCTGCCTGGCAAACCACCTTGTTTGAGTGGCAGCATCTTTTTGGCACTTCCCACTCCTTCGGTTAACATTATTTCGCTATGGATGAAGATGCCAAGGCTATCCAACTCGGTCATCCCAGTTACGTCTGGCGCTTTGGACAAGACCGACGCCTGGCTTTGATCGCTCGCTATGCCCGGCTCGATGGAGCGCGTATCTTAGATGTAGGTTGTGGTCTGGGAACCTATGTGCGCAAACTGCGCCGCTTCAGCGAGGAAGTCTATGGTGTGGATGTGGACGCCGATCGCGTCGCCGAAGCCAGCCAGACATTGCCCAACATCGCCTGCGCCCCAGCCGAGAAACTCCCGTTTGACGATGGCTTCTTTGACACGGTCTTGCTCCACGAGGTGTTAGAACACGTGAACGATGACCGTCAGGCCATGAGTGAAGCCTGTCGAGTGCTCCGGGTTGGTGGACGTGCCGTGATTTTCGTGCCCAACCGCCTTTACCCTTTCGAGACGCACGGTGCGTATTGGGGTGGGCGTTACCATTTCGGCAACATACCTCTCATCGGCTATCTTCCCAATGCACTACGCCGACGCCTGGTCCCTCACGTCCGGGCATACACCGCGCGCGAACTGCATCGTCTGTTAGACGGCTTGCCCTGCCGCATCGTAGTGCACACCCAGATATTCCCCGGCTACGACAACATCGCCCACCGTTACCCGCGTCTGGCGCAGGTTCTGCGCAGTCTCACTTATGCTCTGGAAAAGACCCCGCTGCGGGCGCTTGGACTCTCTCACCTCTTGGTGGTGGAAAAGACCGGCTGACCCCCGTTCCTCATGGGGCAGCCACAAGGCGGTATACAATGACCGCCCATTTTCCCCCTGAGAATTTCCGCACGAATTCCAGTTCCGGTGGTGGATTCGTTGTGTCCGCGAGGAAACTCAATTGTGGACGTATCACTGTTACCTCACGCTCGTCCACTACCCAATATTGGACGCGGTTTTTGCGGGCATAGTGGATGAGGCGCTCGTAGGGTTCATTGGCCGATGGAATCCAGGGCCTTTCAGCATAAAATGGCACCTGGGTATCACGGGTCATGAGCAGCGTCTCCGGTGGAGTGTTCGCCTTAAGCCATAGTCCTGCCTCTCGTGGCGCAGGGTTCATGTCAGCCAGACCATTGGCCACAACAAACGGTTGCAAAGCGAGGAAGAGCGCGCAGAGTGCGAAGGCTGGCAGGCGTGTTCCCAAGGCGAGCCAGGCTGGGTGGGGCTCGTGCCCCATGAGGTTGGAAACCGTCTCGCGCCACCAATGACCCAATTCCGTGATCCCTTCCGCCACCCAGAGGAGAAGCACTGGGAAAAGGGGGGCGAAGTATCGTAACTCGATGTGGAAGGGCAGGAAGGATGCCAAAGGCAGGCAAAAAGCCAGAAGCATCGCCATACTCCAGACCCGTCTCTGATCCCACTTTCGAGCGAACCACGCCAGAGCGACTAACCCTAGCAGATAAAAAGGAAACGCCTGGTGAGAGAAGAGCGATTGCTCTAATGCGTTGAAGTTATGCCAGGTGCGATATAGGAATAGGCGAGGGTCTTGGCGGATGTAGTCGAGCAAACTGTACTTGAAACGATCTGGAGAGAACCAGATGATATGCTCGCCGGCCTCGTCAAGCCGCGCCAACTCGCGGTCGTAAAGCACGGGGTCGCCTATTACTACCCCTAACCCTGCTGCGTAGGTCACGCCTAATTTGCCACTGAGCAGAACGCGCCCGGTGTATCGGTATAGGTACGCTATGTATGGAGAGATCACCATAATGAAAGCCAATGCAGCCAACGCCAGATTGGTTATTGTCCTGCGGTCTCGCATTGTTCTGGTAGCCAAGCGGTAAAGTGTTACAATAGCCCACAAGAACGCCATGTGAAGCAGCGCCTCGGGTTTGGTAAGGTAGGCCAAGCCCAGCAATACACCCGCCCCTAGATGCCACCTGGCCAGGTTGGTATCCAAAGCGCGAAACCAGGCGTAGAGAGCGGTAAGGAGGAGCACGACGTACATGGGCTCAATCATCGTCCCCCAGAAGAGCACCCCTGCAGACAAAGGGGGAAAGACGCCCACTAGCGCTGCTGTGATGAGGGCAGCTGTCGTTCCGCTTGTCCGTCGGGCGACCAAATACGTGCACAGGGGCAACAGGGTGCCGAAGATCAGATAGCAGAGGTCGCTTGCCCGTTTGGCGTCACCGAGCACCAGGCCCAACGTTCCAGTGACAATGGGGAAGAGGGGTGCGTAATGCAATTCGGGCACTTGGCCTACGGTGAGCCCCCGGCCAGAAAATAGGTTGATGCCCATCAGGAGGTAATCCGGTTCGTCCCAACGCACGATGCGATCCACGCGCAGCAAGAGCAGCCGCAGGACGAAGGAAACCAAAATAATGGCATATATCGTGAATTTTGTGGCGCGCTGCTTTCCTACGTTCTCCATATTACTCTTGCTCACTCAGCCGGGCACGCAACGTGGCCCCACTCGTACTAGCCACAAGTTGGGAGTGAGCCAGGATATACGCTTGCGTGTCGCTACTCAATTGCCGTGCCGTTCGGGCATCGAGTACAACGTAATCCGATGACTGGAACAAGGCCAATATCGCATCCTGAGCCGGTTGCCGGTGGAAAACGTCTATGGCATTGGCCTCGTTGTCTTCGTTCGTTCTGCCCGAGAGCGCAAACAGCGGTGTGTTCGCCATCCCCAAGTTAATATATAACATTTCGCCATAACTGTCCACGAAGAAACCACCATCGCGCAACCCCGCCAACGGTCGTGACGACAGGAAAGTGTAGTTGGGCTCGAATACGAGCACGCTGGCTCCTTCTGGCACCTGGTCGCGCAACACGGCAGCCATCTCCAAGTGCACAGGTTTGATCTGACACAGAGCATCTCGAGTGGCCTTGGCTTGTCGGACTAGGTTACCCGCGCCGAGTACACACACCAGGGCGATCAGGCCAACTTGGAAATAAGGTAGTGGCATCTTCGCTATCTTCAGATTTGCGAACCGGTCGCTCAGCAGCCCTCCAGCCCACACCGCGAGCGGAAAAGCCAACTGGGAGAAATAAGTCGCCCAGTACGTTCTGGAAACGAGATTGAGCAACAAAGCCGTTACGCCCCAGCCGATGATCACAAGCCACTGTTCACGCTGCCCGTCCTGCCGTAGCGTCAAAATGGCGAAGACCAAACCCAATAATCCCAGGCGTACAGTGAGCCAACTCCAGGTGTAATTCCATATCTCTATCAACCGGGCGATGATACCAACCGTGCCATCAGGAGGGCGCAACAGGTGAAAAAGGTACATTTGTTTGAGGTATTGTTCCGGGCACGTGATCAGGAAATAGCCTGCCAATAGCAGGTAGGTAACTGCAACAGTCGCAGCGAAGATGAGCAAGGCGCGAAATCTTCGTTGCAGTAGTACATGCAACACAATCAATACTGGAACTATTAGCGCTGTTCCCTTCGACAAGAGCGCTAAGGTAGAGCACACGCCCGCCGCTGCCAGCGGTAGGCGTTTTTCGCTTTCTATGGCTCCCAGATAGGCGAAGAGGGCCAAGAGGGTGAACAGATTACTGGGTGCCTCGAGCATGGCACGGCGGTCCTGAGCGACCACGATGCCATCCACCGCCACCAGAAATGCAGCCAGTAGCCCCGCCCACCGCCCGCCGACTTTGCGCCCGATGAGATACGTTACCAGCACTGAAACGGTGCCCATCGCCACGCACAGATAACGGACCGCCATGAACCCGCTCGGGCTGCCCCACGGTGTGTAAGTCAGGCGCAAGATCGCAGCGAAAAGGTGGAGTGCAACAGGAGGGATAACCGCGAAGAAATCCCGGTAAGGCAGGTAGCCTTGGAGCATCAACTGGGCGCTGGTAAGATATGCCCCCTCGTCAGCGTCTTGGGCATAACGAAGTCCTTGTTCCGGAGGCACAAGCCGATACAGGCGCAGGCTTAGCGCCAGAAGGAGCACGATGATCAATGTTGCGATTTCTGTAGCGGCTGCCCTTTGCCGAAGGTTCATCATCCCCCTTGAGATACTGGCCAATGCCGTGAAACGGGCATCACCACGCGTGGGCACTCACAACATTACCTCATACACCACCATGCGCTCGCCTTGGAGCGTTTCAGAGTAGATCAGCCGTAGCCAGGCAGGCACTGCCTCGCCGGAAATGAGCCCCTCAAATTGCGGTCGCAATCTCACTTCTCGTTCATCCAAAACCCAATAGCGGACGTTTTTAGCCTGCAAGTAATCGGTGATCTCCCCGACCTCTGCGTTGGGCGTGGCAGCCCACTTCGTGTCTGCATGGAACGCAATGGCCGGATACCGTGACATAATCACCGTATCCGGCGTGACCTTATCTCGCAGCCACAGACCTATCTCCTTGTGCGCCGGACGCCAAGAACCGGTGCTGGTCTTGTTTAGCATGTTCGGCTGCATAGCCAGACAGTAAACCAAGACAAACAGCAATGGGATCAGGTTCAGGAAAGATCGGATTACCTTAGGCATCGCACCAGGAAGGCGCAATTGAGTCGCGGTGTCGGATAGCCATCTCCCTAATTCCCACAAGCCCGCTCCCAACCATACCAACAAGCCTGGCAGTACTGCCGCGATGTAGCGCTCCTGGACGAAGAACAGCACGAATCCCAACACTGGAGCAATGCTTGCCACCATGAACAACTGGCGCTGTAAGTAGAGCCTGTCCCATGGCTTCTGGAACAGTGCCAGGCCGACTGGTATCAGGAAGAAATAAGGGAAGAGCCGCCAGGTGAATAGCAGTTCGATAAATGCCCAACTGTTGCGCAGGATCAGTTTCACAAAAGCGGTTCGAGTGATGGTTGCTCCGCCCACCTCCACCAGGTAACTCTCAGGCGAGAAGAAGTAGACCTCTTTTCCTGTGCTATCCAACCGCCAGGTGGACTTATCAAAAGCAGCGGTATTGCCGTACGCCAAGCCGATGCCAGTCTCAAACGTTACCCCTGCCTTCTCGGTGATCATCCAATGACCGGTGTGGTATGCCGTGTAGGCGGCATAAGGTAGCACGAAGAGGGCCGCGCTGGCCGCAAACAGCACCAACCCTGCTAACACAGGGCGGTGGAAGAGTCGCCGTGAGAACAATTTCATGGCCGACAAGAACAAGAACAAAACCACGATGTATCCGATAGCCTCTGGGCGCACGAGATAGGCCGCTCCGAAGAGCGCGCCTGCCAGGGCATAGGCCCAGCGGCGCTCGTCCTCCAGGGCCACCAAACAAGCGTAGAGGCCACTGTACACGAGGGTGTAGTATGGTGCTTCCGTCAATGTGCCCCAGCGCAGGATCGCGCCCGTCAAGGCAGGATAGAGAGCAGCGAGCAGTCCTGCGAAGGTAGCAGGGGGACCGTAGATACGCCGAGTGATCAGATAAATCGGCAGGGGGAGCAAGGAACCGAAGACCAGGTAGCAAAGATCCGAACTCAGTTCCATATTGTGTGTGAGCGGGTAAATAATACCTGTGAGAAAGGGATAGCCAGGGGTATGATGCACATCAGGGTGACCCGTGAAACTATAACCCTGGCCAGTGATCCAATTCCTTCCTAACCAGAGGTAGAAAGGCTCGTCACCCCACACTACACGGTCAACTTGGAGTAGTGCCAGCCGCGCCAAAAACGCGATGAGGATGAGCAAAGCGATGGTGAAACGCTCTTGTCGGGACAAGGATGGCTGCGTCATATTCACTATTTCTCTGCCTCGTTCAGGTTGTTTTCTAATTCCCTCACCCGCCGTTCCAGCAAAGCGATCTCTTGGGTTAGCACCTTGATACGGTCGCCAAAATCGGAGATGGTGGTAGAGAACTGGAACAGGATCAGCACAAAAAGAAGGAAGGCGATCGTGAAGAACAGAGCGGGTGGGTAATCAATGCCCAAGGCATAGGCGATGCGATCGAGTGAGTTTATTACAATGGGCGAAATGGCAAACAATGCCGCAATTGCCAGCCAGAGGAGAGCATACTGTTCACGCAGTTTCTTGGTGCGAACCAGGTTAATCACCGTGACGAGAACAGCCAGTCCCAGGAGGCTGAGGAAAACCTGAGCACGTGGTTGCATCATCGTCCCCCTTTCAATAGAATTGCCATCGTGGCGATTTCTAAGCAAGGAGATGATACCATAGCGGGGCTATCCGGTCAATCGTGCGGCCGAGGTTCTATTGCGAACGGGCGACATGCAGGGGTCTTACCATCCACCACAGCGTCACCTCAATGGCGAAGTGGAGAGCCAAGCACAACCACAGATTATGGGTGAGGGCATAGGCAGTTGCGGTTAAGAAACCCAGGCTTCCCAAAAGCAAATACTCCTCCCGACATCCCACCGCCCGCAAGAGCGTTCGCAATCCTGGGTCCACCAAAGCGACCAGCAGTACAAAGACGAAGCCGGCATACGCGCCGTAGTAGTCGCCAAAAGCGAAGACGAAAGGACTGCGACAGAACGCCCAGGACACTTCCAGATAGATGCTCTCTCTTAGCAGAAAAGCCCATCCCCACGGCTGGTCAAGGACGGCCAGGCGGGTGAATCTCCGCCTTCCATTCTCGGACAGTCTGCGGAGCAACCGTGCCATGAGCGCCAAAAGCATGTATCCCAAGATGCCAACGACAACAGCCCAACCGATCCCTGCGATCCAATCTGATCGGGCCAGACCCATATCCCGCAAATTGACAAACCCCAGATAAAGGGCCACATAAGGCAGCCCTACGTAGTAGACCAGGCGTAGGATTTCGGCAATATGGTATTGAGCGAGAGTGGTCATGATCTGTTGCCAGCGATATCGGACTGGCTCTTGCGCCCGCTGAGATGCCCACCAGATCATGAGGTTTGCGGCGATGGCAAGGAAAGCGTAACCTAGCACGCAAGCGATGAGGCGACCGAGGTAGTTTAGTGCAAAACCCGACAATGGCGCGCCCTCCATAGCCCTGATTAGAAAAGCCACGGCCAAGCCTCCCCCTAGGCCTTGCCATGGCTCAAACATAAATGGGCGAGATAGGGCTCGAACCTACGACCTCACGGATGTGAACCGTGCGCTCTGACCGACTGAGCTACTCGCCCACAGGTAATTCAATTATACCTGCTTTGTACGAATTTGACAAATTGCGCTTTTCGACCCAAACTAAAAGACCTTGGGTACTGGCAAACCGTTCCGCTGGACAACTCGACGCAAAGGTTGTAAAATATGTGATTGGGAGATAGGCTCGATGAAGAGCCATGACCACATTTTGTTGAACACAGACAAAGGCTCCTGGTCACCGCGCGGCAGTGGACACTTGGTCACCGCGCAGTGCCAGTACAAGTGGATAGAGTACAGGCCATCGGCTTCGGGGACATCGCGGGCTGGTCGTAAGGGCGTTTGGTAGGCGGCCTTGTGATGTCCTCATTTTTGTAAAGGAGGTGGGACAGTGCGCGAAATAAAGGCCGATGAAATCTCTGCAACGGTGGCTAAACTCTGCATCGACGCCAATTACTACCTAGGCGAAGACGTCTTGGATGCACTGAGAGCGGCCAGAGCACAAGAAATATCGCCGGTAGGACAGGCTGTGCTCGATCAGATCCTGCAAAACGCGGATGTGGCACGAGAGGAGCAGATGCCCCTCTGCCAAGATACCGGGATGACGGTGGTCTTCCTTGAGCTGGGACAGGATGCGCACATTGTCGGTGGTAGTTTGGTGGATGCGATTAACGAAGGTGTGCGTCGCGGTTATACGGAGGGCTACCTTCGCAAGTCGGTGGTAGAGCATCCCTTCTCTTCCCGCATTAATACGAAGGATAATACCCCGGCCGTGATCCACACTGACGTCGTTCCCGGTGACCGCCTTAAAATCACTGTCGTGCCCAAGGGCGGCGGCAGCGAAAACATGAGTTACCTCAATATGATGGCTCCGGCGGCGGGACGGAAGGGCATTGTGGACTTCGTCGTGGACTGCGTGGATAAGTCCGGCGCCAATCCCTGTCCACCTATTATCGTGGGTGTGGGCATCGGGGGGACAGCCGACAAGGCGATGCTCATCGCTAAGAAAGCGCTCCTGCGCCGGGTCGGTGCACCCAACCCCGATCCAGAGGTCGCGTCGTTGGAGGCCGAAATACTGGAGAAGGCCAACAAACTGGGTATAGGGCCCCAAGGCTTTGGGGGCCGGGTGACCGTATTGGCGGTGCATGCCGAAACTTACCCTTGCCACATCGCCTCAATGCCAGTGGCCGTCAACATCCAGTGCCATTCAGCGCGGCATAAAGAAGCCGTGCTGTAAAGACCTAATATGTGCAGACTGTTATCTGCTGTCTGCCTAGCGGGTTTTGTCGTCACTGTGACTGGATGTGCGATTCTGTCTACCCGCTTGACGCCTACGCCCTCCGAGCCCTCTGCCATTACTGGCTTAGTGATGTTGGAGAAAGACGGCAATTACATCATTGGAGTGAATTGGACATCGCGTTCGCGGGTAACATATCGGGTGACAGGCGGTGACACGACTCTCCTCAGGAATTATGTGGGCGAGACTGTGACGGTGCACGGGGTAGTGTTCGAGAAAAGCGCTTTCTTGAAAGAGTTAGTCATCCAGCGAATAGATACTGAAGTTGCCCAGCCCGGCAGCCTTTCTCAGCGAAGCGGCATTGTCCAACGATTGGGTATGTCTATATATATGCAGGGCTCCCACAAACTCCTCGATGAGAAGGGCGGCCTCATCTGCCTGTTGAGCAGCAAGACGGCGAAGGTTGACCTCGACGGTTACGTAGGCAGACAAGTCAAGGTGACCGGAACCCTGGCCAAGACCGTCGAAGGTAATGCGTGGATTATGGACGTCCTTTTGGTAGAACCTGTAAACTAGGAGGTCAGACATGAAAATAACGACACCTCTCACGGACGAAACAATTGCGAAACTTCGCGCTGGAGATGAAGTGCACATTACGGGGACGATCTATGTGGGCCGCGATGCAGCCCACAAGCGACTGGTCGAGGCGCTAGAGAAAGGCGAGCCGCTGCCCTTTGACCCCAAGGGCCAGATCATTTATTATATGGGGCCGTCTCCGGCCAAACCAGGCAAACCCATTGGTTCCGCTGGGCCTACCACCAGTTACCGGATGGATCCTTACACGCCCCGTCTGCTCCAGGCAGGCTTGAAGGGCATGATTGGCAAGGGGAATCGCTCGCCGGAAGTCCGCGAGGCCATCCGAAAATATGAGGCAGTGTACATGGCCGCCACTGGTGGAGCAGCGGCACTCATCGCCAAATCTATCAAAGAGGCGGAGGTCATCGCCTACGATGACTTGGGTGCGGAGGCGCTACGGCGGCTGCAGGTAGAGGACTTTCCTGCCATCGTCGTGAACGATATGTACGGTGGCGACGCCTATGAAGATGGCAAAGCCAAATACCAGGTGACATAATGGCGCGCATTCAACTTTCCACTGGCAGGCTGAATTCCGACTTCGTCCGTCGGGTTGCAGAATTGAGCGGCCAGGACCTCTTGGCCTGTTACCAATGCGGCAAGTGTTCCGCCGGCTGCCCGGCTGCAGGCTCCATGAACGTTCTGCCCAGCCAGATCATTCGCCTCGTGCAATTGGGGCTCGAGGATGAGGTCCTGCAATCGGAGACCATTTGGTATTGTGCCTCGTGTTTGACATGTGTCGCTCGCTGTCCGAAAGGTGTGGACTTGGCCAGAGTAATGGAGGCCATCCGTAAGATCGCTTTAGAGCGCTACGGCGATCACATACTTGTGACCAAAATCTCGCCTGACGAACTGGCTGAGTGGCCACAACAGGCATTTATCGGCGGCTTCCGCAAATACACACGTTGATTTGTCAACCAACGGAGTCACCTATGAAGATCGCCTACTTTCCTGGTTGTACGCTGCACGAGAAGGCAGCGGGTTTTGATATCTCGGCGCGAGAAGCCATGGCCGCGCTGGGTGTCGAATTGGTGGAAATGTCCGGCTGGGGTTGCTGCGGGGCCACCTACCCTCTTTCAAGCGAGAACCTGTTGGAGTTCACGGCCAACGCTCGCAACCTCGCCAACGCCCGCAAACAGGGTGAGGAACTCGCCGTCGCCTGCGCTACCTGCTACAACGTTCTGAAACGCACCAATTATTTCCTTGCACACGACACAGAGGCGCGAGATAAAATCAACCTCTTCATCGAGGAGGAATACGCCGGCGACTTGGCTGTGATCCATTTATTGGAGATCATCCGCGATCGCATCGGATTCGACGCCGTGCGCGAACGGGTGATGCGGCCACTGACTGGGCTCAAGGTAGCCGCTTATTACGGGTGTTTGTTACTCCGTCCATTCGCCGAAATCGGCTTGGATGATCCGGAAAAGCCCCGCGTCCTGGAAGACCTAATGGCTGCGCTGGGCGCAGAAGCGGTGTTTTTCCCGCATCGCAGCGAATGCTGCGGTTCTTACATAGCAGTCAAATCAGCGGAGGCAGCGTTGATGCCCTCCTACACCATCCTCTCGGCAGCAGAGCGTGCCGGGGCAGATCTCATAGTCACCAGTTGCCCGCTTTGTCAGTTTAACCTCGACCGTCGCCAGTCCGAGATGCAGCGGAGATATTCCGGCTTCAGGCCACTGCCAGTGCTGTATTTTACCCAATTGCTCGGTATCGCCCTGGGGCTGGATGCAGGCAAGTATGGACTGGACAAACTCTATGTGGACCCGCAGCCGATCTTACGCGAGAGGGGTTTTCTCCTGCAGGAGGTTCCCGCGTGAATAGCACTCGGGCGCTCGTCATCGGCGCTGGTATCGCTGGCATCCAGGCGGCACTGGACATCGCCAATTCCGGCTACGAGGTCGTGCTGGTCGAACGACTCCCCTCCATTGGCGGGCGCATGGCCCAATTCTCCGAGACTTTTCCCACCTTGGATTGTGCGCAGTGCATTCTGACCCCGCGCACGGTCGAAGTTGGCCGCCACGAAAACATCCATCTGTTGACCTACGCAGAGGTCGAGTCGGTGAGGGGAGATATAGGCGATTTCTCGGTGCGAATCCGCCGTCATCCGGCCTATGTGGACTGGAGCAAGTGCACTGGCTGTGGCCTATGCCAGGAGAAATGCCCCAAGCGCGTGCCGTCGGAATTCGAGGGGCAGATGGGCACACGCAAGGCTATCTACACCTTGTCGCCTCAGGCGGTCCCCAATAAACCAGTCATTGATCGTGACAATTGCATCTACTTTGAACGCGGCAAGTGCCAGGCTTGTGTGAAGTTCTGCCCCGTCGGCGCGATTGACTGGGATCAAAGAGAGCAAGTGATAGAGGAGCGCGTTGGCGCGATTATCGTGGCCACCGGCTACGATCTCTACCCGCTGGCTGATCTGAAAGAATACGGCTGCGGCGAGGTCCCTGATGTGATCAGCGGCCTCCAGTTCGAGCGTTTGCTCTCCGCCTCTGGTCCCACGGCGGGCGAAGTCAGGCGGCCCTCCGACGGCAAGGTGCCCCGGGAAGTCGTCTTTGTGCAGTGCGCTGGCTCCCGGGACCCCGAAACCGGTGTGCCATACTGCTCCAAATTCTGTTGTATGTACACCGCGAAACATGCCATGCTCTACAAACATAAGGTGCACGATGGACAGGCTTATGTGTTTTACATTGACATTCGCGCGGCGGGTAAAGGCTACGAGGAATTCATCCGCAGGGCAATGGAAGAGGATCGCGTGCTCTACCTGCGTGGCAAAGTGAGCAAGATATTCCGTGACGGCGACAGAGTGATGGTATGGGGTGTGGACACGCTCAGTGGGCAGAGTGTAGAGATTGCTGCCGACTTGGTCGTATTGGCAACGGCCACCGTGCCATCGTCAGGCACGGCGGAACTGGCGAAGTTGCTTCATCTCGAGGCCGATGATTGCGGCTTTTTAATCGAAGCCGACGCCAATTTACGTCCATTAGAGACTTCGCGCCCTGGCGTTTTCTTGGCGGGAGCGGTGCAGGGACCAAAAGACATTCCCGAGGCCGTGGCCCAGGCCAGCGGTGCGGCGGCTAAGGTGCTGACATTATTTGGGCAATGGTGCGCCCAAGAGTCCATTCCTGAGGCCGCCCTCGCCTCCACGTGACGAGGGCTTGTGAACTCATAGAGGGTAACATGAAACGCATCGGTGTTTTCATCTGCCATTGTGGGACCAACATTGCTGGCACGGTGGATGTGCAGCAAGTGGCCGAGGCTCTCCGGGACTATCCCGGAGTTGTATACGCCATAGATTACAAGTATATGTGTTCGGATCCGGGTCAGAACCTGATCCGAGAGGCCATCACCCAGCATTCGCTCGACAGCGTCGTGGTGGCGGCCTGCTCCCCCACCATGCATGAGACCACCTTCCGTCGTGCCGTAGCCAACGCGGGACTAAACCCTTACCAATGCGAGATTGCTAATATCCGTGAACAATGCAGTTGGGTGCACCAGGGTGACCAGAAGAGTGCTACGACAAAGGCTATTGAGATCATCCGGACTATGGTGGAGAAGGTGCGTCGCAACGAGGATCTGGAACCTCTGGCGATGCCGCTGGTCAAGCGGGCACTTGTCGTAGGTGGGGGGATTGCTGGCTTGCAGGCTGCCTTGGATATCGCCGATGGTGGGTATGAGGTCATCCTAGTGGAACGGGAGCCCACTTTAGGTGGGCATATGGCTCATCTGTCCGGTACTTATCTGAACTTCGATTCCTCATCCGAACTGCTGGCCGACCGGTTGGATCGTGTCCGTTCTCACCGCCGCATCCGTACCCTGGTCGAGTCCGAGGTCGTGGAAGTGAACGGCTACGTGGGCAACTTTGAGGCGCGGATACGCACACGAAGGGGCGAGATAAAGGAGGAGGTGGGCGCAATTGTAGTGGCTACGGGCTACAGCCTCTTGCCAATGAGCCGCTTGCCAGAGTATGGTGGGGGGGCGGTGCCCGATGTGATAGATGGACTCCAGTTGGAGGCCATGCTTGCATCCGAAGGACCTACGGGTGGCAGGGTGGTGCGCCCATCCGACGGCAAAGTGCCCCAGCAGGTCGTTTGGGTCCAGTGTGCTGGTTCCCGCGATCCCGAACACAACATGCCCTACTGTTCGAAAATCTGCTGTATGTACGTGGCCAAGCAGGCGATGATGTACAAAAAGCAGGTGCCCGAGGGCCAGGCCTATGTGTTTTACATTGACATCCGCTCAGCAGGTAAGGGATATGAGGAATTCGTGCAATGTGCCCAGGAGGAATACGGCGTACTGTATCTACGGGGCAAGGTAGCCAAAATCTTCCGCGACGGCGAGAAAGTAGCAGTATGGGGCACCGACACCCTGAGTGGACATAACATTGAGATCGAAGCCGACCTGGTAGTGCTGGCCACAGCAGTGGTGCCCCGCGAGGATGCATTTGAATTGGGCCAGCGGTTGCGCATCAGCACGGACGCTTATGGCTTCTTCAGCGAGGCGCATCCCAAGTTGCGACCTGTGGAGAGCCTAACTGCGGGCATTTACTTGGCTGGCGCAGCCCAAGCCCCGCGGGATATCCCGGAAACCGTGGCCCAGGCCAGCGGTGCGGCAGCGAAAGTGCTCTCCCTCTTCTCCCATAAGGAAATCGTGGCCGAGCCAACGGTCGCTTACGTGGCGGCTGACATGTGCGCAGGCTGTGGCATTTGTGTCAGCGCTTGCCCTTATGAAGCACGAACTATCAACCCGGTTACGAATGTGGCCGTGGTGAACGCCGCGCTTTGCCAGGGTTGTGGAGCCTGTGTGATGGCTTGCCCGAACAAAGCGTGCTCAGTGCACAACTTTGCACCGGAACAGATGTTGGCCATGGTAGAGGCAGTACTATAGTACTATTGAGGATAGCAGATATCTCTATGAGCAACTCAGATCACTGCCCCAATCAGACGAGCAAATCCAATCCCATCGGTGCCGTCTTAGTTGTTGGTGGCGGCATTGCCGGCTTGCAAGCCTCCCGTGACCTAACTGAGGCAGGCTTCAAAGTGTACTTGGTGGAGGAAAAGCCAGCGCTTGGTGGCCTTGTGGCTCAATTCGATAAAACCTTTCCCACTAACACGAATGATTGTATCCTGTGCATCACGACGCCTAAATTGACGGAGGTGGGGCGATACCACAACTGTTGGAACATCTACCATCGCAGTAAGCAATGCGCGATGACGCCCGAATTGCTGGAGACGGGCCGGCACATTGAAGTCATCACCGGTGCTTCGGTGGAGAGCATTTCAGGTGAGCCGGGCCACTTCAAAGTCCAGGTGCGTCAATTGCCACGCTTCGTGGACCCAACGAAATGCGCATTTTGCGGGGATTGCAGCGCTGCCTGCCCAGTGGAAGTTCCGGATGAATTCAATGCGGGTCTGTCGAAGCATAAAGCCATCTACACGCTCTACCCTCAGGCCACGCCCGGTGCCTACACCATCCAAAAACGCGGCACCGCCCCCTGTCGCAACGCGTGCCCTATCCACCAGCGAGCCCAGGGATACATTGCCCTGATCCGAGAGAAACGCTACGAAGACGCCTATCGTGCCATCAAGGAGGACAATCCCTTCCCCAGCGTCTGCGGCCGCATCTGCAACCACCGCTGCGAAGATGAGTGCACGCGCGGCCGCGTGGACGAACCGGTTTCCATTATGGCTCTCAAACGCTTTGTTGCCGACCAGATCTACGCGCGCGAACGGGCACCTGTGGAACCTGCCAAACGCACACGGCCAGAGCGTATTGCCGTCGTTGGTTCGGGACCAGCGGGACTGACGGCGGCCCAGGACCTGGTGCGGATGGGCTATGGTGTCACTGTTTTCGAAGCACTGCCTGTTGCTGGGGGCATGATGCGCGTGGGCGTGCCAGAGTACCGTTTGCCTCGCCAGATCGTTGAACGTGAAATACAAGATATCTTGGACCTGGGCGTTGAACTGAGACTCAACACCCGCGTGGAGGATGTGGAGTCGCTGTTCGCCGAAGGCTACAAAGCCGTTTTCCTGGCCATCGGGGCACACCAGGGACGCAAACTCCCCATCCCTGGTGCGGACCTACCCGATGTTTGGCTTAACACCGACTTCCTGCGCCGAGTGGCACTGGGCGAAAAGATGGACCTCTCAGGCAGGCGTGTGCTCGTCTTAGGTGGCGGCAACGTTGCCATCGACGTGGCGCGGACGGCGGTGCGCTTCGGTGCAGCAGAAGTCAGCATGGCCTGCCTGGAAAGTTGCGAGATGCAACCCGCCCACCGCTGGGAGATCGAGGAGGCGCAGGCCGAAGGTGTGGTCATGTATAATGATCGCACTTTCAAAGAAATCCTCTCAGAGAACGGTCGCGTCACCGGGGTCCGGGTCTGGAACGTGCACTTCCGGGGTTTCACGCCGCAGGGCATTGATATGGATGAATTCCCGGAAACCGAACACATCCTGCCCTGTGATCTGGTTATCTTTGCCATTGGCCAGGCTCCAGACACTGGTTTTCTCTCCGCCGACGGCGACATCAAAATCGGGCGTGGGCGCACTATCCAGGTGGATGCGAACACATTGATGACCACCAGGCCCGGTGTATTTGCGGGTGGCGATGCTGTAACTGGAACCGCCTTTGTCGTTGAGGCCATTGCCGCCGGACATAAGGCCGCTCGTTCTATAGACCGCTATATCCGCGGCGAAGAGTTGGGGGCGAAGGAGCCCGTTCTTCAGCCCGTGGTCGAAATCACCGAGCAGGAACTGGCAGAGAAACTGGAAACTGGCCAGATTGTGAAACGTCCCAGGGTGGAAAAGCCGCAATTGCCTGTCTCTGAACGGGTGAGGGGCTTTGCTGAGGTCGATTTGGTGCTCACCGAGGAACAGGCCCTGGCCGAGGCCGAACGCTGTCTCTCCTGTGGCATCTGTTCAGAATGCCTGGAGTGCGTGTATGCCTGCAAGACGGGCGCGCCGATCCACGAGATGCAGGAGACTATCCGCGAATTCGAAGTGGGCGCAGTGGTACTCACTCCTGGCGCGGAACTCACCGACGCCTGGCTGACAGAAGAGTACGGCTTTGGACGCTGGCCTAATGTGCTGACTAGTATAGAGTTTGAGCGTCTGCTTTCACCAACAGGGCCGTACGGCGGCCGCATACAACGCCCCTCGGATGGCAAGGAACCGCACAAGATAGCCTGGCTACAGTGCGTCGGCTCACGAGAGCCCCCTCCTGGACGCGAGTACTGCTCTTCAGTATGCTGTATGTCGGCCATCAAAGAAGCAATCTTGGCCAAAGAGTATCTCCCTGCTCTTGAGCCTTCCATTTTCTTCCGGGATATCCGCACTTTCGGCAAAGATTTCGAGCGCTACTATGAGAATGCACGGAGGGATTATGGCATTCGTCCCATCCGTTGTTCTGCTTTCTCGCTCGAGGAAATGCCCGGGAACCACAATCTCCTGGTGCGTTACACAGACGAAATGGGGCAGACGCACGAGGAAGAGTTCGATCTGGCGGTACTTTCAGTCGGCTTTCAGTCGGACGAGAACAGGCGGTTGCTGGCAGAGCGGCTCGGTGTGAAACTCAATCAGTGGGGCTTTTGTGAGACTGGCGAATTCAGTCCCACCACTACTTCGCGCCCTGGGATTTTCGTCGCCGGGACTTTCAAAGAGCCCAAAGACATCCCAGAGGCCATCGTCGAGGCTTCCAGTGCTGCGGCCGACGCCTCGCGCCTGCTGGCTGCTGCCCGGGGCACGCTAGTCGAGGCAAATGCTTATCCTCCTGAGCGCGATGTAACGGAGGAAGAGCCACGAGTGGGCGTGTTCATTTGCCACTGCGGCATCAATATCGGTGGGGTAGTCAATGTGACGGAGGTGGTGGAATACGCGGCCAAACTACCCGGTGTGGCCTATGCCGATCAAGACCTGTACGTCTGTTCCCAGGACAGTCGAAACAAGATTCGAGACAAGATCAAGGAGCACCATCTGAACCGCTTGGTCGTGGCCTCCTGCACGCCCCGCACCCATGAACCATTGTTCCGAGACACAATTCGCAGCGCGGGTCTCAACCCGTCTCTATTCGAGATGGCCAACATCCGTGAGCAAAGTTCCTGGGCTCATGAAGACACCCCGGGTACAGCCACAGAGAAGGCCAAGGAACTCGTGGCCATGGCCGTGGCCAAGGTCCGTGCTCTGCGGCCAGTACGGCGAACCAAGTTCGAACCAGTGCGTAGCGCCTTGGTCATAGGCGGGGGCATCGCTGGCATGACCGCGGCTCTTTCCATCGCTGAACAAGGATACCCAGTTCACCTGGTAGAACGCGAACCGGAGTTGGGTGGTCACTTGCGCCATGTCTACCACTCCTTAAATGGTGAAGACCCCCAGGCTCTCTTGCATCAAACCATAGCCAAGGTGTCCTCACACCCTCGCATTTCCGTGTACACGAGCGCGCGTGTAGAAAGCATTGGCGGTTACGCAGGCAGGTATGAGACCATCATTTCTGGGAATGGCGGACGCAGGGTGATAGAGCACGGTGCGATTGTAGTGGCAACCGGCGCGCAGGCGGCAGCCACCTCCGAATACCTGTACGGCCAGGATGAGCACGTGCTCACCCAAAGTGAACTTGAGGAACGGCTGGCAGCGGGCAACATCGAATTGCTACCAGACAGCGATGTGGTGATGATACAATGCGTTGGCTCGCGGGATGAACGGCATCCCTATTGCAGTCGCATCTGCTGTGAGCAAGCAGTGAAGAACGCAATCAAGATCAAGCAACATAGTCCCAAAACCAGTGTGTATATCCTGTACCGCGATATCAGCACCTATGGCTTCAAAGAGATATATTATCACCAGGCACAAGAGATGGGCGTCGTTTTCATGCGCTACGAGCCGGAGGCCAAACCGCGCGTGTTTGTAGAGAATGGGCGGCTGTGTCTCGAGGCAAAGAGGCCCGGCTCGGACGATAAGTGGATGCTGTATCCGCAGTACTTGATCTTGAGCACGGGCATTGTGCCCCATGACAACGAGGAACTGGCACGGCTGCTGAAAGTCCCGCTCAATCAGGATGGGTTTTTCCTGGAGGCCCATCCCAAATTGCGTCCATTGGATTTCGCTACCGATGGCATCTATCTGTGTGGCTTGGCCCACTCTCCACAGAGCATTAGCGAATCCATTGCTCAGGCCAATGGCGCCGCCCTGCGCGCGGTGAGATTGCTCTCGAAGGAGGCCATCGAGGCAGCGGTCTTCACGGCAACCGTGAACGAGCGATTGTGCGCTGGCTGCGGGCTCTGTGTGGCCCTTTGCCCATCCGGTGCACGCCGGTTGGACGAAGAGCGTCATGTGGCCGAAGTCATTGATGCCTTGTGTCAGGGCTGTGGAGCGTGCAGCACTGCTTGTCCGAATGGCGCAAGTCAACAATACGGCTTTGAAAAACGCGGTGAATTGGCTAAGATTGAGATGGCGCTTGGCTGAAGCGTTCGAGAAATTGGAAGCATCAAGCAATTGAAAAAAGGAGGGAAACACCATGTTAGTGGGTGAAAGAATGACTCATAACCCAATCACAATTCGTCCCGAAACCTCGATAGACGAGGCGCTACGCATCATCCGTGAGAACAAAGTGCGGCGGCTGCCAGTGCTAGACCGTAACAAGCGCCTGGTGGGCATCGTCTCCGAGAAGGACTTGCTCTACGCCTCTCCATCGCCCGTGACTACTTTGAGCGTGTTCGAGTTGCACTATTTGTTGTCCAAACTCACAGTTGCCGACATCATGAAGCGCGACGTCATCACCACCTGCGAGACCTGCCCCTTGGAAGAAGCAGCACGCCTCATGGTGGACAACAAGATCGGCTGTCTCCCCGTGATGCGTGATGGCAAACTCGTCGGCATCATCACCGAAACCGACATTTTCAAGATCCTAATCGAATTGCTCGGGGCCAGAGAGCAGGGCGTGCGGCTCACGCTTCTCGCTCCGGATCAAAGAGGGCAGTTGGCCGAACTCACTGCTGCCATCGCCAAGGCGGGAGGCAACATCGTCAGCCTCGGGACCTTCTTGGGCCAGGACCCCACCAACCGCCTCATCACGGTGAAAGTTCAAGACGTGCCACCGGAGAAACTCACGGCGGTGGTAGAGGAATTGGGCGGAAAAGTGGTGGATGTTCGCTAATTAATCCGGGGACAGCGTGGTCCCCTATCTGACAAGGGAGCGCTCGCGTGAACGAATTTGAACCGAGAATCATCGCCTTCCTGTGCAACTGGTGCACGTACGCTGGCGCTGATCTGGCAGGCACTTCGCGCATCCAATATCCACCTAACATCCGCATCATCCGCCTGATGTGTAGTGGTGCGTTGGATACTGCCTACGTGTTAAAGGCCTTGCTGGAAGGCGCCGACGGTGTGCTCATCGGGGGTTGTCATCCCGGCGACTGCCACTATCAGAGCGGCAACTACAAAGCCCGCCGGCGTGTGGCCATTCTAAAGAACATTTTAGACCAGTTGGGGTTTGATGAAGACCGTGTTTGGTTGCGCTGGATCAGTGCCAGTGAGGGACAAAAATTCGCTGATACCGTGAGGGAGATGGTGGCCGCTATCCAAGAGAAAGGTCCTAATCCTCTCCGAACGCTCTGGGGGATCTAAACTATGAAAGCCATCATGGAGATCCGCGGAAATGACACCTTGGGCGCTTTGAGGACCTTCTTGCGCACGATGCTGGAGAAAGGTGTAGTGGATGCGCTACTTGTCCCCCAAGTTGTCCCCAGTGGTGACAACGTCGTTCAGACTCTCGTGCGCGATCCAGAGCATATGGAAACTACGGACCCCATCTCACCGGTCATCCCGGTGCAATCGGCAACCCTGGTCGCCAACCTCACGGGGAATATGCCCATCGGCGAGAATATCCCTCGCTTGCGATTGGGCGCCGTGCTCAAGTCTTGTGAGATCCGCGCCTTAATTGAGTTAACTAAACTCAAGCAAGCCAACCTGGACGACGTGGTCATCATCGGCATAGACTGTCTGGGCACGTACGAGGTGCGCGATTACGCGGCGCTCACTGGCGAGGGTGTATCTTTGACGGCCGAAGCCCTCGCTGCAGCACGACAGGGGCTCGTCGTGCCACACGGAGGCTACCAGTTCCGCGCCGCCTGTCAGATGTGCGAGTTCCCCACACCAGCGAATGCAGATATCGCCATCGGGCTTATTGGGGTGCAGAATGGCATCTTGCTGGACGTGAAGGACGAATTGGCAGAGAAATTGGGTCTTTCGCCGGACGCAGAGCCAGCAGGCCGCGCCGCTGCTGTGGAGAAGTTGGTAGCGGATCGGATCGCGCGGCGCGACGCCGTTATCTCCGAATTTCGGCAGCGGGTGGTGGATATGCCGAGCCTCCTGGCAGAGTTCTCGCGCTGCATCCGCTGCTACAATTGCATGGTGGCCTGCCCCATCTGTTATTGCAAACAATGCCTCTTCCAAGGTCCAACTTTCGACCATGACTCAGATGTGTACTATCGGCGAGCCGGACGGCAGGGGATTATACGCATGCCCACCGACACGCTGCTCTTCCATCTCACGCGTATGAATCATATGGTTACGTCCTGCGTGGGATGCGGACTGTGCACGAGTGCTTGCCCCAGCCAGTTGCCTGTAGGGACCATCTTCCGCGCCGTGGGTCAGAAGGTGCAGGCTCTCTTCGATTATCAGCCGGGTCGTAGACTGGACGAAGAATTGCCGCTCGCCACTTTCCGCGAAGATGAATTGACCGACCTTGGTGAGGGCTGATCATATCGGAGGTGTGGAATGCCGGAGAAGAAAAACGCTGAATTGATCCCCATCTACATCATGGGCAAACAGTATATGGTGCCGCCTTCCCTCACCATTATGACTGCTATGGAGTACGCTGGATACAAACTGGTGCGTGGAGTGGGGTGTCGGGAGGGCTTCTGTGGCGCCTGCGCCACCGTTTACCGCCTGCCAGGCGACTATCGCCTATACATCGGCTTGGCCTGCCAGACCATGGTGCAGCCCGGTATGTATCTGGCACAGATTCCCTCTTTCCCTATCCAGCGGGCGGTTTACAACATTGAGGAAATCACACCGACCTTGGCTACCATCGTGCGGCTTTATCCAGAAGTGCTGCGCTGCCTGAGTTGTGGCACGTGCAGCAAGGTCTGCCCGCAGAACTTGGATGTGCGCGATTTCATGGCCGATATCATGCGCGGTGACATCGCCTCTGCCGCCAATAAATCCTTCGATTGCATTATGTGTGGCTTGTGCGCAATGCGTTGTCCAACCGAGCAAGGGCAGTACAATGTGGCCATTCTTTGCCGTCGCCTCTACGGCAAATACTTGGCTCCAAAAGCCCTTCACCTCGCCGAACGGGTGGCGGAAGTGAAGGCCGGGAAATATGATGTCGAACTCGCCCAGATGAAAAAGAAGACCAAGGATGAGTTGAAAGAGTTGTATAACAAAAGGGATATTGAGCCGGAATAAACTGCCTGTGCTTGCTCAGAACCCAGTGTGAAAAACAAGGAGAGTATTCCATGACTTATACACCCGAGATGCGCGAGTCCATCAAAAAAGTGGAGGCCACTCGCCCCACCCGGATGCATGAGACCTTCCCTCGTATACCGCCGGAAGAGCGGCAAACGCTTCTCCAGCGGTTTCATCCCGACTACATCAAAGAGGCCATGCGCGAGATACGGGTGGGCCCCAATAAAGGAGACCGCACACCGTTGGAACTGGCCGATTTATTGGAAGCACGCCCCGTCCTGCGCTCCGATAGCGTTGACCTCACCCAAGTGGATTACGAGACCGATGTCCTGGTGATCGGTGGCGGCGGTGCGGGGTCATCGGCTGCGCTTATTGCTCAAGAGAATGGAGCCCGGGTCATCTTGGCTACGAAATTGCGCCATGGTGATGCCAACACAATGATGGCCCAGGGTGGTATCCAGGCTGCAGATCGGCCTGAGGACTCGCCCGTTCGCCATTATCTGGATGTGATGGGCGGGGGAGGCTTCACCAATGATCCTGACCTGGTCGAGGCGCTCGTGCATGACGCGCCTATGGTCATCCAGTGGCTGGAGAGCCTAGGCTGTATGTTTGACAAAGAGCCCGATGGCACCCTGAAGCAGATCCACGGTGGGGGCACCTCGCGCAAACGCATGCACTACGCCCGCGATTACTCGGGGGCGGAGATCATGCGCACTCTTCGGGATGAGGTGCGCAACCGCCCTGACATCAAAGTCATCGAATTCTCGCCTGCCGTCGAGCTGATTATGGACACCAAAGGGCAGGTCGCTGGCGCTGTCTTGATGAATCTGGAGACCGGTGAGCACCTCGTAGTAAAGGCGAAAACGACCATCCTGGCCACGGGTGGTAGTGGACGATTGCATTACCAGGGCTTCCCTACTACCAACCATTATGGAGCCACCGCCGATGGCCTTATCCTGGCGTACCGGGTGGGAGCAAAATTGTCTTTCATCGATACGATGCAATACCATCCCACCGGCGCAGCCTACCCAGAACAGATCCTGGGCTTCCTCGTGACGGAGAAGGTGCGCGGCCTCGGCGCCCAGGTTACTAATGTGGATGGGGAACAATTCGTGTATCCCCTGGAAACCCGCGATGTGGAAGCGGCAGCCTTCATCCGCGAGTGCAAAGAGCGGGGTAAGGGCGTGACTACACCCACTGGCCGCCAAGGGGTCTGGCTGGATTCGCCTATGATTGACTTGATCCACGGCCCAGGCACCATCCAGCGAGAGTTGCCGGCCATGGTGCGACAGTTCCAGCGTTTCGGCATTGACATAACAAAAGAGCCGATGTTGGTCTACCCCACGCTGCACTACCAGAACGGTGGCATTGCCATCAAACCTGACGGTTCTACAGCCATCCCGAACCTATTTGTGGCAGGCGAGGCCGCCGGGGGCATCCATGGGCGCAACCGATTGATGGGTAACTCGTTGCTCGATATCACCGTCTTCGGTCGGCGTGCAGGGCGGGCAGCCGCAGAGCGGGCAACAAAGGTGAAGTTAGGTCGGCTGACCCTGTCACATCTGGATGATTGGGAGAAACAATTGAAAGAAGCAGGGCTGGACCCGCAGATCACAGCCCCGCTATTGTTGCCGGATTACACCAGACACGTGAGATAAGCCCGGCTTTAGCCCTTCATCACCCCGATGGGCTCCAGGCGCGCCACCTTGCGCGCTAACCCAGCCTTGTGCACTACCTCCACCACGCGGTCAATGTCTTTGTAGGCATCTGGTGCCTCTTCGGCCAGCCCGGCCATGCTCCCTGCCTTCACTACGATGCCTTTCTGTTCGAGTTCGGCTCGCAGTTGCTCGCCTCGAATCTGGCGCTTGGCAGCAGCCCGGCTGGCCACCCGTCCTGCACCGTGACAGGTAGAACCAAAACTTTCCTCCATCGCTTGTTTTGTGCCCACTAATACATACGATGCGGTTCCCATATCACCGGGGATGAGGACGGGTTGGCCTACGTCACGGTAGTCTGGCGGCAGTGCGCTGTGTCCAGGGCCGAAGGACCGCGTTGCCCCTTTGCGGTGCACACATAGTTTCACCTTCTGGCCGTCAATCTCATACTCCTCGATCTTGGCGATGTTATGCGCCACATCGTAGATTAAGCGCAGGTGCCAATCTTTCACTTTACCTCCAAGTACTTCCTCGAAAGTGCGCCTCGTCAAGTAGGTCATCACCTGTCGGTTGGCCCAGGCGTAATTGGCCGCACAAACCATCGCCGCGAAGTAAGCCTGCCCCTCCGGTGAATCAAAAGGTGCGCACACCAGTTCGCGGTCTGGTAAACGGATCTTGTAGCGATCCACTGCGCTCTGGAGCGAACTCACGTAGTCGGTGCAGATCTGATGACCCATAGCCCGCGAGCCGGAGTGAATCCATACCGCAATGTCTCCCACACGGAGCCCGAAGCGCTTTGCCACCTCCTCGTCATAGACTTCGACAATCTCGTCAATCTCCAAGAAGTGGTTGCCTGAACCCAGCGTGCCCACCTGGTCATTGGCGCGTTTCTTAGCCCGCTGACTCACCTTGCTGGCATCGCCTCCAGCCATGCTGCCGCCCTCTTCGGTATGTGCCAGGTCTTCGTCGGTAGCATAGCCCCTGCGCTTAGCCCAACGCGAGCCTTGCTCCAGCACTTCGTCCAGATCACGAGCACTGACCTGCACATCGCCCCCCCGACCCACACCGCTGGGCACGTTCTTGAAGAGAGCACTCATGAGTTGCTGTATGTACGGCTTAATCTCTTCCGCACGGATGGCGCTGGATAGCAACCGCACCCCGCAGTTGATGTCGTATCCCACTCCTCCAGGCGAAATCACCCCGTTAGGTAAGAGAGTCGCCGCCACCCCTCCGATAGGGAAGCCGTAACCCTGGTGCATATCGGGCATAGCCAGGGCATAGCGCACTACGCCAGGCAGGGTGGCGGTATTGATTAGTTGCTCCATGGATCGGTCGCGCATGGCCATTTCTAGTAAGTCATCGTCGGCGTAAACGCGCGCCGGGACACGCATGTCAGGACGATACCCCTTGGGTATCTCGTACAGCACATCGCTCAATTTTCTCAACTCGCTCTTGCTGACCATTTTGATCCCTCCTCACACGTCAAAGATGATCGTCGCCACGAATCCATTTGCATTCTCCTCGATGTGCAGCCCGTGGAACGTAGCAGCCTTGATGTGTTTGTAGATGCAAGTAGGTGGGCCACCCCGCACAAGTGCTCTCAGTTTGGTATCCGAAAGTTCTGTGATGGTGAATTCTGTGTAAACTTCGTCATGCTCGTCTTGCATGTACAATAACTCGTTCAGCCAATTCACGAGCAATGCCTCGCGATCTTGAGCCGCCAATTCTATGTGCCTCTCTGGTCCCATAGCGGCTACTTTTTCGGCGCCGCACACGAGTTGGAACATCCCATAGGCAGCGTTCGCATACAAATCTGAGAGGGTGTTCCCATAAGCGCGGATCGCTAAGTCCGCGGTATGCTCGATCTCCTCGAATCTTCGGGGCTCTGGCATAAATTGTACCTCGCGCAGGATCATTTGTGCCTCTCGGACATCATTTTGTATCTGCTCCACCAGTTCTGGAGCACTCGCGAACTGTTTCTCCGAGCGCAGTCGTTTCACGAACTCGACGGCTAGGTCCTGTCCGTAAAGATCGCATCTCTCGTCGATAATATGTACTTCAACGACCCGAACCCCCTCGCCAAAGGTGGGGCGCGTGCCGATGTTTGCCACTGCCGGATAGCGGATGCCGCCAATTAGGGCGAATGCGGCGTATACACCGTCCCCAGGCATGGCTCGCTCTTCGCGCACAGCCAAATTGGCGGTGGGGAAGCCCAAGTCACGCCCACGCGCCATGCCAGTCACCACCTCGCCCGAAAGGCTGTAGTAGCGCCCTAATAGCCGTGCAGCCTCGGCGACATCCCCTTTACTCAAAAGGTCTCTTATCCCGCTGCTGCTAATGGGTTCTGAATCTCCTCGGACCGTGGGGATGACGTGCAACACATACCCAAACTCATCGCCCAGCCGGCGCAGAGTCTCCACGTCTCCCTCACGGTCCCGCCCCAGAGCGAAATCCTCGCCTGTCCACAGTTCCCTCATCCGCAGCCGGTCCACAAGAGTGCGTACGAACTCACGGGCCGGTGTTGCCGCCACCTCCGGGGTGAAAGCAAGCAGGACCATGATATCCAAGCCGAGTTGCTCCAGCAAAACGGCTTTCTCGCCCGGTGTGGTCAAATACTGGATTCCCTTTGACGAGTGCAAGACGGCACGAGGATGAGGGTAGAAAGTAACCAGGCCGCTCAGGCGATTGGTCTTCTGCGCCCGGGCAATCACTTGGCGGAGCAGAACTTGGTGTCCGCGATGGACACCGTCATAAGCACCGATAGTTAGAACGGTGTCCTTATCCAGATTTGCGTCCTCGAGCCGGTCAATCACTCGCATGGCTACTTAGGCCAGAATACTTTCTGGGGATGCCAAAGGTCTATTGCCTGATCCTGAGCCAGCAGGGCGACGAAGTTACCATCGGGCGAGTAAGCACGGCAGAGCACGCCCTGCACGGGTACCGGCAGTGTAATCTGCTGTCCGTGGATCACTCTGGCAAAGTCGTTCTCACTCAAAACCACCGCTGGGTATTGCTTAACTGCTTCGTCCATCGGCACAAGCAACTTGGTCCAGTGACCTTTCTCTGCCGCGTCTTCTAATTCAGCCAGCGTAACAGCATCCTCAGCGCGAAAAGAACCTACTGACAGTCGGCGCAAGGCGACCAGATGCGCTCCACAGCCCAAGGCCTGTCCCAGATCATGAGCCAAAGAGCGAACGTAAGTCCCCTTACCACAGGTCACAGTAAATTCTAACTCGGGTGGCATCCACTCAGTAAGTTGTATTTCGTGCACATGCACCGGTCGTGCTGCGACCTCCATCGCCTCGCCTCGGCGGGCTCGCGCATAGAGCGGTTGCCCCTGGTGCTTGATGGCGGAAAACATGGGTGGCACTTGCTCGATCACGCCAACAAACTGAAGCAGTGCCCTTTCGACTATGGCGCGGTCTGTGGGGATATCATTGCTTGTGGCAACCACGCGTCCTTCGGCATCGTAAGTATCTGTACTCACGCCTAGGCGAACGCGGGCTTGGTACACCTTCGTACTCTGCATCAAATACTCAGCCAGCCGTGTCGCCTGACCTACACAAAGCAGCAGCACCCCGGTTGCCATCGGGTCAAGCGTACCGGCGTGCCCCACTCGCTTCTGCCCCGTTATCCGGCGTACCTGAGCAACCACATCGTGTGAGGTCCACCCCGCTGGTTTATCCAAGTTCAAGATGCCAGACGGCGATGTCTGCCCCATTTGAGAGTAATCCACCCTTACGTTTCACATGGCGATGGACGGGCGCGTTTTTCCTCAGCCTGTTCGGACAGCGATTGCTCTAAGGCCGACAGCACAATCTCTCGCACTTCATCCAGCGAGCCCTTGAGAATACACCCCGCAGCCTGAGGATGACCGCCTCCACCCAAACGCAGTGCAACATCGGACACTTTCCATCCCCGGCTGGCGCGCATCCCGGCTTCGATGCGACCGTCGTTACGCTCGCGGAAAAGCACGGCCACATCGGCATCCGACGTGCTAGCCAGGAAATTAACGATGCCGCTAAGTTCATCTGCCGAGGCGTCGTAGCGGTGCAGCGTCTCGTTGTCTATCGTTGTGTACAGGATGCGTCCTCGCCTTTGTGCGTTCACAAGAGCCTGCCCCCACAAGTAAATAGCCGAAGCGGGCAGCCGGTTGTACACCAGTTCTGTGATATCGCGAAGGGATGCTCCCGCCTCCATCATAGCCACCGCCCGCCGGAGTGTATCCGCCGTGACGTTCGGGGTGCGGAAGCATTGTGTATCGGTTACCAGCCCTGTGAGCAGCCCTGTCGCGGAGTTTATATCTAACGGGACATCTAATTCATTTGCCAAATCGTAAATGATCTCGGCTGTGGAAGATATATCCTCCACTAAATTCACGTCACCGAAGTGCGTATTGGTGATATGGTGATCAATGTTGATCACCGGCACAGTTGCGAAAACTGCCATATCATACAGTGCTCCGATGCGCTCGGTATCGCTCGTATCCACCACGATGATCAAATCACAACCCTCAGGGTGGTGCGGGAGGATCTCACCAGCACCGGGCAGGAACCTGTAGCGCGAGGGAATCGGGTCGGCACAGACTACCGAGACGTGCTTGCCCATCCGACGCAAGAGCCACCCTAATCCCAGTGCGGATCCGATGGTATCCCCATCCGGTGCGATGTGGCAGATCACAACGATGGATTTCGCCTCAGCGATGAGTTTCTTCGCCCGTCTGATCGTTTTGTTCATTTTTGAGCCCACCCAAGAGGGCATCAATACGCACTCCCCGATAGAAAGCCTCATCCAAGCGGAATTCCAGATCGGGCACGAATCTCAGGTCAAGGGCATGAGCCAATTCGCGGCGGATGAACCCTCTGGCATGTTCCAAGCCATCCAGAGCGGCCTTCGTCTCTTCGGCCTCACCGAGCACGGTGACGTATACACGGGCCAGTTTGAGATCTGCGGTGATCTCCACCCCTGTAACGGTCACGTGTTCGAGACGAGGGTCCTTCATCTTTCTTGACAGCAGGTCGCTGACCTCATGATGAATCAAATCGCTGACTCGACGTTGACGACGATTGGCCATCTGTCTTTCCGGGGTGAACGTCTTAGCTCACCCGCTCCTTTCTGTAAAACTCGATCACGTCACCCTCCTGGAAGGCATCAAACCCGTCGAGACCGATCCCGCACTCTAACCCGGCTGCCACCTCACGCACATCTTCAGTGAAGCGGCGGAGTGATGCCACCCCACCATCGAAGAGCACTTGGCCATCACGCCAGACGCGGGCCTTGGCGTTGCGGGCCGCCTGACCATCGGTTACCAGGCAACCCGCGACATTACCCCGCTTGCGGATGTGGAAGATAGCGCGCACTTCTGCATGGCCAATGGTCACATCCTGATAGACGGGCTCTAAGAGACCTTGGAGGGCTTTATCTATGTCGTCCACCAATTTGTAGATGATGTCATAAAAACGAACATCCACACCATTGGCCTCGGCGGCGCGAGCAGCGGCAGTATCCATGGAGACGCCGAAGCCAATGACGATAGCATTGGAGGCTACGGCCAGCATGATATCCGACTCGGTGATGTTGCCAATGCTCTGGCGCAGGAATTTAACCTTAAGTTTCTCACTGCTTAATTTCTCCACAGAAGAAACAATGGGTTCAATGGATCCCTGCACATCTGCTTTGAGGATGATGTTGAGTTCTTTCACTTGTCCAGCAGCCGCTTGGGCGTAGATTTCGTCCAAAGTCAGCCTTTTCGTTGGTCGCTGCTCGGTTTCCCGGCGCGCCATTGCCGCCTCATGAGCCAATGATCTCGCCTCGCGTTCATCTTTCACAACCCGGAACGATTCACCCGCCACAGGAACGTCCTCAAGCCCCAGGACAAGCACTGGTGTGGAGGGTCCAGCACTTTCGAGGCGTTCCCCTTTATCATCAAATAAGGCGCGCACCTTGCCATAGGTTTCGCCGATGACCACAAAATCTCCAAGGCGAAGAGTACCTTCCTGCACCAGCAAGGTGGCCACAGGTCCCTTGGTCTTGTCCAGTTCCGCCTCGATGACTGTGCCGCGGGCTGGCTCATCTGGCAAGGCACGTAGTTCTTGGACATCGGCTACCAACAGGATCATTTCCAACAGCGCGTCAATACCAATGTGCTTCTTGGCCGAGACGGGCACGCAGACTACATCTCCACCGAATTCCTCAATGACCAGGCCGGCGTCGGCGAGTTGCTGCTTGACCAAGTCGGGGTTGGCATTTTCCTTGTCGATTTTGTTGAGGGCTACAATGATGGGAACGCGAGCCGCGCGGGCGTGGTCAATGGCCTCCAGCGTTTGCGGCATTACCCCATCGTCGGCAGCGACTACCAACACGGCGATGTCCGTGACCTTCGCGCCTCGCGCGCGCATGGCAGTGAAGGCCTCGTGTCCTGGTGTGTCCAGGAAGGTGATCTTGCGACCGTGGTGTTGTACCTGATAAGCGCCGATATGCTGGGTGATACTGCCAGCCTCTCCTGCTGCGACGTTGGTCTCGCGGATGGCATCCAGCAGGCTGGTCTTACCGTGGTCCACGTGTCCCATTACCGTCACCACCGGCGGGCGCAGAGTTAGGCGCGCCACCTCCTCGGCCGTGTACTGGCGTCGGGTCGGCGTTTCTTCAATCGCCTCTTCAACCTCCGGCTCTGGTGGGCGTTCTTCGATTGGCCGGAATCCCATATCCTCGGCGACGATGGCAGCGGTTTCATAGTCAATCTGCTGGTTGATATTCGCCATCACGCCGTTTTTCATCAGTTCTTTGATCACATCAATCGGGCTGCGCTTCATTAAGGCAGCCAAATCGCGAACACTGATGGTGCTGGGTATCACAATTTCATTAGATATCTCTACGGCGGGAGCCTGGGATGGCTCTATGGTAGGAGCCTCGATTGCCGGTTGCTCGGTAACCGCCTGAGGCATAGTTGTAGGCGCTGGCTTCGGCGGTACAGATGTTTTGGCTCTTCTTGCGCCGCTGACACGTTTTGATGCTGCTGGACGCTGACCCTTTGCCTGAGTCTCTGGCGTGGAGACCGGACGCGGCTTCTCTTTCGGCACAGGCTTCTTGCCTCTTCCAGGTTCGCTCCCTTTGCGAGCCACAGGCTTCTCTCCTTCTTGCGGTTGTCCTCGAGATGCTTTTGCTCTGGATTGCAAGGGAGCAGAATCCGGCTTGCTAGTCGGCGAGTCGTGTGTCATCTGCTTACTCTTGCGTCTGTCCGGCCTTGTAGCAGCGGTAATTGTTTTTTTGCCCTCAGGTTGAGAGGGGACGGAGTCCGTAGCCCTCTCTACCTTATTTTTTCTTGTCATACGCGCCTCCCGCTCACTCTCTCCCCTCACACGACGGCTTCAATCGCCTGGCGCTCACGAATTATCCGGCTTGTTCACTCAGAAGCGCCTGGACAATGTGATACTCGGTGTATGAGTGCTATGTCTGTTGTGTGAGGCGAGAGCGCAAATTAAGAATGTTATACTGTAGGCACGCGGTATGAGGGACACTCGCGCAAACCGAGGCATCGGATGCTTGTATCAGCGCGATTCAGATTGCTTCCAAGCGAATGCCCGTTCGCGCCAATGTCATGGGTGCGGGGGTTTCAGGGGGAGGAAAAGTCACCTCAATTTGCCATACTGATCCTCCCACACGATGAGTCTCTGTTTTTCCCACGCGCTCATATTCATACCGCTGGTTTTGTGCTCCACCTCCCGCGCCGGACCAGCGCAGGAGGTGAAAATCTCTCCTTGTTTTGGACCGTCGTCATTCCCATAGCGTGGACCTACGCCCCCTCTGCCTCTTCTGGCAAGTTGGCTGCGTATTCCCTCAAGGTGGTTTCTTGCTCGGGCGACAGTTGGATCTTGAGGGCGTAGCCTATTCTACCTTTTGCCAGGGCTCCTGTCCAGCACTTCCGTGCCCGACACAAATACACCCCACGGCCAGATACCTTGCCAGTTTCGTCCACGCGCACATCTCCCTCTGGGGTGCGTACAATCCGAATCAATTCTCTTTTGCTCAGCACCTTGCGACATTCAACGCAGGTGCGCTGCGGTATGTGCTTCTTGCGCATCCGTGATATCCAAACCCCGGCCACAACCAACTTGCGAATTCCCTACGGCTTAGTACTCCTCTTCCTCGTCCCAGGGCTCTCGGCTGCGGCCCGGCTTGCGTTTGCGTTGCACGATTACTTGGCCAAGCCGCTCATCGTACACTAGTGCCCGTCGGCGTTCCTTACGGCGTTTCTTCTCGCTGATTTTATGGTCTAGTGTTTCCTCTTCTTCCTCTTCTTCCCAGAACTCCTCATATTCTGGCTCCTGGTCAACTGCCTCTATCTCTTCTGGAATGGGCATCGCCTCAACTACCGGTGCAGCAGCCAACGGCTCCTCCACAGCCTGGGGCTCAGGCTCTATTGGCTGGGTTTCCTCTGTCGGGACTAATGCTTCCTCTGCGGCTTCGGCTATTTCAACCACGCTTTCTTCTGCCACTGGCATTGCCTCGCCCTCTTGAGCCAGCGAGGCCTCTGCTTCGGCGAGCAGCGCTTGAGCCGCGGCAATTGCTTCGGCTTCCTTTTCCGCCTGGGCAGCTGCCTCCGCCTCTTCAGCAGCCCGTCGCTGGGCCTCTTCGGCTGCCTCGCTTGCACTCTTGATGTCTATGCGCCAGCCTGTCAGTTTCGCCGCCAAACGGGCATTCTGGCCCTCTTTGCCGATGGCCAGCGAGAGTTGCTTATCGGGCACGACAACAGTGGCCGTCTTGCTCGCTTCGTCCAGGACGACGCTATCCACTTTGGCAGGGCTTAATGCGTTGCCGATGAACGTGGCCATGTTTTCATCCCAGGCCACTACGTCAATTTTCTCGCCGTTCAATTCGTTCACTATGTTCTGAATGCGCACGCCTCGCATACCCACACACGATCCCACTGGGTCTACACCGGGCTGAAGGGCAGCGACAGCAACCTTCGAGCGTGACCCCGGCTCACGGGCAATGGCCTTCACCTCTACAGTGCCCGCTGCGACCTCGGGCACTTCATCTTCTAACAGGCGCTTTAGCAACTGGCGATGGGTCCGCGAGACCCATACCCGTGGCCCGCGGGGCGTTTTCTCCACATCGTAGACATAAACCTTCAGGCGCTGGTTCTGAGCATAGTACTCACCTGGGATCTGCTCACTGGGAGGCAGGATCGCCTCGCCTCGGTGTAGGCTGAGCACGACATTGCCCTTCGGGTCCACATTGCGCACCGTGCCACTGATCTTCTCGCCCACTCTCTCGGCCCAGTCGGCATATTGTGTATCGCGCTCGGCCTCTCGGATGCGCTGCAAGATGATCTGTTTCGCGGTTTGTGCCGCGATCCGGCCGAAGTCCCGCGGTGTCAACTCTACCAACACCGTGCTGCCAATGCTCGCTTTTGGATCTATCTTCTGGGCATCGGCGAGTGAGATCTGCGTGGCTGGATCCTCGACCTTTTCCACGACCAGGTGTTCAGCAAACACGCGCGCCTTTCCTGTCTCGGGGTCAATTTTGACCGAGACATTCTGTGCTGTGCCATAATTCTTCTTGTACGCCGAGGTCAGCGCAGCCTCGATGGCCTCGAAGACCACCTCGCGAGCCAGGTTTCTCTCATTGCACACCTGTGCGATGGCGATGAGAAAGTCGTTCTTCAAACTATCAACCTCCTGCGGTAGATGTACATCCGCACGTGTGAATAGAGGCCAGTCCTGGCCTCCCACAAGAAGAAAAGTGGGAAGTCCGCCCACTTTTCCTCAAAATGATGCGCTACTAAAGTATACCAGAAAGTTCCGATTTAGGCAAGTGCTGGGTTTCATTGTTTTCCGTCTGATATCCTGTACCACTGGACAAACGCTTCACATTGATGTATATTCTCTGTGGACGATGAGAAGGATCGTGGACGTTTCACAGAAGGGCTCGAGAAAGGATCACGCTGGAGGAGGTGAAAAGTGGCCGAGCAACTGATTGGTACAGTGTCACATTTTTTCAACCGCATCGAAGTCGCTGCTATTGAACTCGCTGGCACGCTGAAAGTGGGCGATACCATCCACATCCTTGGTCGTACGACCGACTTCATCCAGGAAGTTACCTCCATGCAGATCGAGCATCGTAACGTGCCAGAAGCGGGCAAGGGTGATTCCGTTGGCATCAAGGTGATCGATCGCGTGCGGGCCGGAGACAAAGTCTACAAGATTAGCTCCTGATGTGTCAGGCGGACTGAACGGGGCAACGTTGTAAGCCAGCACTGGAGCGAGAATCTGCGCAGGGGCGTATTCTCGCGTCAGGTGAAGGGGCCCGGAGAGATATGGACCTCAGCGTTGAGAAACGCGAAGGCTTCACAGCCTTGGCGATCCAGAGTGATGCCTTGCGCGTTACCGTTTTGCCCGAATTGGGCGGCAAAATCGTTAACATCATCGATTTGTCCAGTGGGCGGGATGTACTCTGGCACAATCCCTGTCGCCCATACAAATGGCGCCGGTTGGGCGACCGTTTCGAGGATCATGATTTTAGCGGCTTTGACGAATGCCTGCCTACTATTGCTCCTTGTCCGTACCCGGAGGCTCCCTGGCGTGGCATCCTATTGCCAGACCATGGTGATGCCTGGACCCAGGCCTGGGAGTGGTGGTTTGAAGAAGAGAGTTTGGGCATGCGTGTGCGGGGCATACAGTTGCCCTACGTGCTGGATAGACGTATCGCTTTGCAAATGGGCAGCACACTTTTTCTTTCCTACTGCTTAGCGAACGAATCGCCTTATCCATTGCATCTTACTTGGTCTGCCCACCCGCTGTTCGCAGTGGGTCCAGGCACGCGCATCTTACTGCCAGTCGTCGGACAGGTGTATGTGGATAGTTCCTACGGCGGCCGATTGGGAGAACCTGGGAGCAAACATCCCTGGCCCATTACGTGTGATAAGAGAGGGCAGCACACCGATTTGAGTGTTACCCCACCACTGGAGGCAGGTTGGGCAGACAAGTTGTACGTCACGGCATTGCGTGAGGGCTGGGCTGCTCTCTATGACCCGTCAAACGACTACTATGTTTTGCTTTCGTTCCCTCTCGATGTAGTACCGTATCTCGGCATCTGGCTGAACGCCGGGGGATGGCCCGAAAGCAATCCAGTGTACCATCTGGCGCTCGAACCCTGTACTGGCTACCCCGACCGGCTCGATGTGGCTGTGACATCTGGTACGGCGATGAGTCTGAGACCGAGCGAAACTGCCAGATGGGAACTCGTCATCACCATCGGACATGGCCGCGTAGCAGGTGTCATCCATGAGAGTGTGGAGATCCATGCGTCACCAGCGTGTGTATGGGAAGCGCTGACCCGGGAGGAGCAATTGCGATGTTGGTGGGGCGAGGGAGTCCGCCTGGAGCCCTGGGTAGGAGGAGCCTTCGTGGAGCCATGGCAGCGGGAAGATGGTACGCTAGTTATCACCTCAGGCCGCGTGGTGGAATTTGTTCCTGCCAGGTGTTTGACCCTTACCTGGGCTGACGAAGGTTGGCCAGGCGAGACATGGGTCGCATTCCATTTGGTTGGCATTCCGGAGGGCACCCGTTTGACAGTGCGGCACGGGGGATGGGAGGCTTTCCAAGCGGACGAGGGGACCACATTGCGGGAAACCCATCGTCAGGGTTGGCGCGAGTTGCTCGGTTTGCTGACGCGATGGCTCGAGGACTCAGACCGCAACTCAGAAAGGCCAACCTGCGTATAAAAAGTGATTGAAGAAAATCAGGAGGTTGCACATGAAACGTCCGGATGGCATCTTGGTGATCAGCATCTATCAATGGGTCATAGGAGCAGTCTGTTTGTTCGCGATCTGCGGATTAGGGTTCTTGCTCCTGATTATGGGAGCGGTCTTGACAGAGGAACCCGACGCCAGAATTCCCATGGCCGTTCTCGCTACGGTCGTCGTCTTCGGGGCAGGCTTGCTGCTGCTCTACGGCCTGGCCCAAGTTATCGCTGGTTGGGGGCTCTATCACATGAAACCCTGGGGCCGAATCCTGACCATCATCCTCTCTGTATTGCGACTGCTGAACTTTCCAGTCGGCACCATCATTGGTGGAGCCATCATCTACTACCTGGTACGCCCAGAAATTGAGGCCATGTTCAAGGGCGACTGAACGTCTCGAAAGCGCATTAGCGAGCCCCTCCACTGGGAGGGGCTTTTTGGTTATATGGTAACCTCTGTTGTCATCGCACGAAACGTCCGGATGGGCGCAGGCGCTCTGCTATTTCGTCTATATGCTCGCGTTCGTGCTCCAGGAAGCGCCGGAAAACTTTGCGTGCACTCCACAATTCACCATCTCCAGCGGCCACTACTCTGCTACGGTCTTCTGTCGTCATACTACGTAGCCGTTGGACAGCCAACTCGCGCACGAGGGCCAACCGGTCGAAGACATTGCGACGCGGGGGCAGGCGAGGCACGTCGTGCCAAATGCGGGTGAGGTACCAGTGTTCGGCGTTGGCGATGTGACGCAATATCTCGCGGATGGTGCGCACACGCGGCAGGGGGCGGGCGTCCAAAATCGAGTCTGGCACATCACGCACCAAGCGCAGCAATATATCGCGGGCGTGATCCATCAGCCGCATGAACCGCTCGATCTCATCCTCTGTGACAGGCACACGCTCAGGTTCGTAGAAACCGATAAGCCCAGTGGTCACGGTGCTGGGATTACGTTCCACGATGTCGAACGCGATGGGTTCGCCCTCTGGTGGGGCGGTTTCTCCGTATTCTCGCAACCAAGCCAAGTATTCAGCAATAGCCTGGGGCAAACGCTCCTCTGCTTCCTCTGGAGAGTTGCCCTGGGCGATGCAGCCGGGCAAATCGAGGACGTGGATCATAGTGTGACCGTTGCGTTTCGTCTGCATGTAAGCCGCGTATCGCACGATAAGCCTCCTGGTCATATTGGACATAAACACCGAAACCTATTCATATCTCAGTGCCTCCCGCGCAGGCAACCGCGCTGCTGCCAACGCCGGTCCCAGACTGGCTACCACCGCTAAAGTCAATGCAAATATCACTCCTGAACCGACCAGATAGGGTGGGTAAAGAAAAGGTATCTGAAATAACACGCCCTCTATGAAACGCACGAATGCCAGACCTAAGGGATAGCCTAAGACAATCCCTGCCGCCCCACCCAACAGCCCCATCGTGCCCCCCTCTGTCAGGTAAACCTGGACGAGATTGGCATCGCTGGCGCCAATGGCGCGCAGAACCCCGATTTCCCTCCGCCGTTCTACCACGCTTAATGTGAGCGTATTCAACACCCCGACGCCGCCTGCCAACGCTACAAGCAAGGTCATGCTATATAGCACAACTGAAAGCAGGCGCGATTGACGCTCGGCCCCGGCCAGGTCACGGTAGGCTGCTTCGACTCCAGGACGCAGGTAGCGATATTCGCGATCAATGTCAGCCAGCACTGCCTCGACTCCACTCGGGCTCGGGTCGTGCACCTGGATGCCGAAGAATGACGTCCATCCCTGTTGTCCTAACAGGCGCTCGAATGTGCTCAGGGGGATGAAAACCTTTCCTGCTACTCGGCTCCCCAGGAAGATGCTGTTATCTATGACGATGCCCCTTACGTGGAAGTCCCGCGTACCTGGCCCGGCCTCCACCTCGATCACATCGCCCACACGGATACCTTTTGCTGCAGCCAGGTCAGCAGAGACCACGGCGCCAACGGGGTCATTTAGGGAGAGCCACTCGCCATCTTGCATCTGAGGGCAATAAAGCACCGTATTCGGGGGCATACCCCACAGCCGGGCCGGGGCGTGGTGCACCCAGCAATCTGTGAATTGCCAAGGTTCCGCGACGGTCACACCTGGCACTGCCTGCAAGGACGCAGCGAAGCCCGTGCCCACCGGTTCGCTAAACCAGACCCAGGCGTCAGCGTTGTAGATGCGGAAGAGATCGCTGACCGCTCGACCGACCGAGAGACGTGTGCTCTGGGCGGCCAGTAACGCGGCGGTGGCAATGGCGATGAAAGCGATGGTGAGCAGATGCCGGGCCTTGCGTCGAGCCAGGTTGCGGACCGCCATAGCGGGCAGAGGGGGCACAGCGGATAAGCGGAAGAGACAGCGATCCACCCAACCCCGGCCGTAGGTGGAGGTGATGCCATAAGAACCCAGTGCCTCCCGTACAGGTATCTGCGCCGCCTGCCACGCTGGAGCGAGGCTCGCGAACAGCGTCACGGCGACGCCCACGATAATGCCAAGACTCAGGCCTGCCGGAGATGGGATGGTGCTCACGGGTATGTTCAGCGCCCGCCCAGTGCGTGCCAGAAGAACCCATCCGCCGAGTGTGCCGCCTACCAGACCGAGTGTGGTGCCTGTCAATCCGTAGATCAATGCCACGACCAAGTAAAGGCGCAGTATCTGTGTTCGTGTGCCACCCAGCGCTTTGATCACGCCGATTTCGCTCACCCCTTCGGCAACTATGGCGGCCATTGTGTTGCTCACCAGAAAAGCGCTGATGACGAGACCCACTCCGGAGAAAAGATACACCAGGCGAATAATCGCATCCAGTTCCCGCTTTCCCTCGAAGTGCTCAGGGTCACGGATAACGGGCGACGCATACGGGATGCCGCGCTTCTCGAACACGCGAGCGATGTCCTGCGCTGTTTGTTCTCGCAGGCGGAAATCGCGCAATCGAATGAGCACGCGGTTATTGCCAGAAATGCCCAGGAAATCGCGGGCCCGGATGATGGGCACATAAGCCAGGATGAGGTTTGTGAATTCAGCCGAGGGATATTCCGGGCTCAGTGCAAACCCGCTGATGGTGAGGGTATGATCACGATTCCCTGTTCCCGCGCGGATGGTGATGGCTTGACCGATGGCGACGTCTGTTACATCTCGCACGGAGGTGTCGAGCAGAATGCCGTCCCAACCCGGATAGTTCCCCTCTTGCAGAAGGATGCGGTTCACGCGGATGTCGGAGAAATCCTCAATGCCCATCAATAAGACATCGCGCCAAAGGCCGCCCAAGTATGCCTTCGCATATAACGTGGCTCGCAATTCGACCTCTTCGACATTTGGCAGGGCCAGTAGGCTGCGCCGCAGGGCGTCGGGAGCATCCCACACCCAGTAAGAGAGATCCGCCTGGGAGGTGTCGGCGTAAACGGCGCGTTGTGCGGCGGCGATGTTCTGCGAGGTGGAGACAATGGCCACCAGCCCGGCCACACCTGCCGCAATGCCGAGGATGGTGAGGAAAGACCTCAATTTGCGCACCCATACGTCTCGGTAGGCCTTGCGCCAGATGCCGTTCATCACCTGCACCATTTGGTGATATGTCGGAAATGGAGTATAATGCTCCTTGGTCGGGGCGTAGCGCAGACCGGTAGCGCGCACGGTTCGGGTCCGTGAAGTCGGAGGTTCAAGTCCTCTCGCCCCGACTGGACGGGGTCATTCTTTTGGAATGGCCCCGTTCTCTTTGACCCCTTCCCACAGGGCATCGAGTTCCTCCAAACTCAGTTCCTCGGGCCGGCGACCCTGTGCTGTACATTCCTCTTCCAGCGCTTTGAACCGCCCCTCGAATTTGAGCGCTGCGGCACGCAGAGCCAGTTCGGCATCCACATCGAGCCATCGCGCTAGATTCACGATCGTGAACAAGAGATCGCCCACTTCGCTCGCCCTGGCGCCGCTGCTCTCCGCGGCCCGCAGTTCTGCCAGTTCCTCGGCCACTTTAGCCCATACTCCCTCGATGTCTGGCCAGTCGAAACCCACTCGCGCGGCACGGCGCTGGATGGCCTGAGCCCGCGCCAAGGCTGGGAGCGTGCCCGGGACGCCAGCCAGGATAGAGGCAGGTTCTTCACCGCCCGCCTTCTCGTGGCGCTTAATCTCCTCCCAATTGGCGATCACCTCACTCGGCCCGCTCACTTGTACATCGCCGAAGACGTGGGGGTGGCGGCGAATCAATTTGGCTAGTATGTGGCGCACCACATCCACCATCTTGAATTCACCTTCCTCCACGGCGATCTGTACGTGGAGCAGGATTTGTAGGAGCAGGTCGCCCAGTTCTTCGCGGAGCATATCGGTGTCATCCTTCTCCAAGGCGTCTAACACCTCATAGGCCTCTTCTAACAGGAAGGGGCGGAGCGAGCGATGGGTTTGCTCCCGGTCCCAGGGACAGCCTCCCGGCGCTCGCAGTTGCGCAACCACAGCCTGGAACGCTTCCAATGAACCGGGCGGGATCAGTGGTGGGAGATAGAGGGTGGTCAGATGTTCGATGTCCGGCTGGCGATCTAACTCGTATAATGGAAGCCGTCGCTGGCTCGCCTGGGCTGTGCCAGCGGACCACACCAAGGTAACTGGATGATCGTCGGGGTAAAGATTCATCAGGGTGAGTTTGACTTCGGCGGCCAGGGGGCGGCTGTAAAGTTGGGCTACCAGCACCGGACGGTCGGGGTTCAGTGGGGGATGGTGAACGGTAGCCAGTTCTGTGGCGTCGGCGAGTTGCAGGCCTTCCAATGGGTCCAGTCCCAGCAGGGTACACACCGGCTCCAGGAAACTGAGACCCTCTACGATGCGTACTGGTAAGCCCTGCTCCGATGCCAGAGCCAGCACTCGGCGCACCGAGGCCTCGCCCACCAGCGGGTGTCCGGGCACGGCGTATAGGACGCCATCGGGCCGCCGAGCCAAATCCAACAGCCGCTCGGCGATGGCCTGATATACCGCCTCGAATGAGGCTCCTTCCTCATAGAGGGCATCGAAAGATTCCACCTGTATGCCCCCGGGGAGACCGGCCACCGCCGGGTGTCGGCGTGTGCGCAAGTAGATCTCTCTGGCAACCCTTATGGTCTCTTGCGCCTCGCTGGTGAGCAGTTTCGGGTCGCCCGGCCCTAACCCCAGGATCGTGATTCCTTCCGCCATATCCACCTCCCACAATCTCATTATACAGCAGTGCGCGACGCATCGGAAAGACTGCACGCGGCGAGACCTAATGTTCCCCCCAGTTGCACTGCGGGATGCCTTATCAACTGCCGCTGAATGGCAGTGCGCGGCAGTACAACTGCCGCTGAACGGTGCTTGGCCTAAAGTCGCCCCTAAGACGGACTGCACCCTTGGTCATCGTCGTATCTGCTAGCAATAATGAGAGCGCTGCCGCATCGCCGCGGCAGCGCTCTGCAGAGGACGGGTGTGGGCGGGACGCTACTTGGAGGTTACGTCCCGCTTTTCCAGACCCTGCGAGTACGTGATGATCTGGGCAAGGGACATGCCTCCGTTCTCGATCAGGTCAGCGTGAGGCCCATAGGTCAATCTCTCTATGATTGTACCTGCCTGGTTCGTGCGATAGATATCCCAGTTGCCGGGCTCATCCCGATCGCTCTGGAAGAAGATCCAGTCGCAGGAGGGGAACCAAGCCGGTGCCTTATCGTTGGCTTCGAAGTTGGTGATGTTGGTCACGTTCTCGCCGTTGACATCCATCACCCAGATGTCCCACTCACCGCCGCGGTTGGACTGGAAGGCGATCCACTGGCCGTCCGAGGACCAGACGGGGCGCACATCGGCCGCGTCATTGTAGGTCAGGCGCACCAGGTTGTTGCCATCCTGATCCATGCGGTAGATCTCCCAGTTGCCATCGCGGTCCGACTGGAAGGCGATGGTGCGGCAGTCCGCGTCCCAGGCGGGCTGGGCATCCGATGCCTCGTGGTTGGTCAGGCGGATGACGTCTGTGCCGTCCAGGTTCATACGGTAGATCTCCCAGTTGCCGTCGCGGTCCGACTGGAAGGCCACCCATGGGCAGCCGGCAGATGGAGCGATATCGGTGGCTGGGTTCTCGGTCAGGTTCACCTGGGCGCTGCCATCGCGGTTCATGCGGTAGATCTCCCAGTTCTCATCGCGGAAGGACTGGAAGAAGACCCAGAAGCCTGTCGGGTGCCAGGTTGGTGCGGTGTCGTCTGCGTCATTGAAGGTCAGACGCGTCTGTTCGCTGCCATCGTTCTTCATGCGGTAGATTTCCCAGTTGCCGTCGCGGTCCGACTGGAAGATGACCTCATCCACGCAGTCCGGGCAGCCCAGGAGAGGCATGGCGTTGCCGAAGTCCAGTCCCTCGAAGCCGGTCGGTGCCGGGCTCAGCAGACGGTAGGTCCCATCGTGGTTGAAGTGCACGCGGTAGACGCCGTTGTTGGTATCGGGATAGGTCTGGATCCAGCCTTCTTGCGGTACTTCCTCGATGGTATGGTTGCCTACAAGCGGGGTGGTGAGAAGCCACTTGCCGTCGGCCCCGGTCTGGGTGCGGTAGACCTCTCTACCAGCAGCATCGCGGATGATGATGGTCCAGCCACTCAAGAGTGGTTCATCCGGGTCCTTCTGCCCGATGTTGACCACATCGTGGAATTTGCTGCCCAAGACCACTGGTGTCCACCAGGCGAAGCCGAAGTCCGCGTCGCGGTATTCCAGACGGTCGCACGTCAAGACGACAGGCTTCGGGTTATTCGCCGTGGTCAGGAAAGCACCTGCAGGCAAGTTGGGATCGTACTCATCCACTTGCACCCAGTAGTCGCCTAAAGGCAGGCAGTCGAACTCATAGTACCCGAGGGCGTCGGTCTCGGTGCAGCGGATCAGGTTGAAGTACTTGTCGCGCAGGCAGACGGTGATGTTCGCCAAGCCAAATTCCCAAGGATCCTGGGCCTTGTCTTGGTTGCCGTCGTGCCAGACGTAATCGCCGATCAGACCATCCAAGACGGTGACGTAGGTCTCGCAGGTAGCGGAGTTACCACAGTCGTCGGTGACGGTCAGTGTAACTTTATATACGCCCGGGCCAACCTTGGTGCCGGCCACTGGGGACTGGGTAATGGTGAGAGTTTGGTCGCAGTTATCGCTGGCCACCACTTCGGCGGTGAGATCGGGGATTTCGGCCTCGCACTCCGCGTTGACGTAGAGAGTCTTATCCGGTGGGCAGGAGATGACGGGCTTCACCTCGTCGGAGGTGAAGGTGATCTTCTGCACGCAGGTGGCCTCGTTACCGCAGTCGTCGGTGGCCTTCCAGGTGCGGGTGATGGTGGTGACGCAGCCCGAGGTAGAGGAGGAGTCGGAGTAAGTGATGGACGGGCTGGGGTCACAGTTATCGGTAGCGGTGGCGTAGCCTGCGGCGGAAGGGCTGGTGTCTTCAGGGTTGCAGCCCAAGTCCTTATCCGGTGGGCAGGAGATGACGGGCTTCACCTCGTCGGAGGTGAAGGTGATCTTCTGCACGCAGGTGGCCTCGTTACCGCAGTCGTCGGTGGCCTTCCAGGTGCGGGTGATGGTGGTGACGCAGCCCGAGGTAGAGGAGGAGTCGGAGTAAGTGATGGACGGGCTGGGGTCACAGTTATCGGTAGCGGTGGCGTAGCCTGCGGTGGATGGGCTGGTGTCTTCAGGGTTGCAGCCCAGGTCCTTATCCGGTGGGCAGGAGATGACGGGCTTCTCGCAGTCTTTTACTGTGACGTTGAATGTGCAACTCGCGGTCCCGCAACTGTTCTGGGCATAGCAGGTAACCTGTGTGGTCCCCACGGGGAAGGTGCTGCCAGAAGCCGGTACACACCACACCGTCAGCGGGGGAGTGCCCGTAGCCGTTGGTGCGGGCCAGGTAACCACCGCGCTGCATTGGCCAGGGTCGTTACACACCGTAATGTCCCCAGGACACTGGATTGTTGGGGGTGTGCAGGCTCCCTCGCACGATGGGCCCGTCACAGTGCCCGTATCGGTCTCCTGTCCGGCCTTCGTGAACCATCCCACCTGGGTTGAGCTCCAGATACCGTTCAGAGTGAAGCAGAAGACCGCGCTCTGCCCTGGTTCTATGCTATACTCCCACTTGATGAGGTGGCCATGGCCAGGCCAGTGATGCTCATCGGTGAACTGATTGGTGTTGGGATCGGAACTCAGCACTTCGTGCATGGGGTCGTCGCAGAGATCTAGGTCCCAGTGGCTCAGGGCGGGACAAGCCTGGCCGCTGGCCAGGTTAGTCACCCGGTAGCACCAAGTTTGCGTGTTGTTGGGGTTGTTGACTACGGACACGAACTCCACACTGAACTGTCCGGCATTCTGGCAGGTCTGCCGATTGCCGAACTTGCGGGTGACAACATCGTTCGCACTTTTTACCTGAAACTCTTGCTCCAATCCGCCACTGGTAGTAACATCCCAGCCTCCCTGGGGCGTCTCGACCAGTTTGTAGTCCCCTGTCGGCTGGTCCGTCCAGATGGCCGCGCCGGTAGCATACTCGGTGGTTTTGGTCCCCACCCAGTCCCAAGCGCCAGAGATCTTCCGGTACAAGGTGAACTCCCAGCCACCCAGGCGGTCCTCTCCAGGGTTCTCACTGCCGTTCCCGTTCTTGTCGTTGAACTTGATGACCTGGATAACCTTCAGTTCCACGTTGCCGAACATCAGCGTGGCGCTTTCGCCAGTGCCGAGGGTGACTTCTCGCTTGCCATCAGAGGGGTCGGTGTGCATCCAGCCCGACTTGTCCTCCTCCACTACTCTGTATTGCCCAGCGCTCAGGCCGGTGAAGATGGCGTTGCCACTGTAGTCTGTGTCCTTCTTCGTCTGATAATCCCAATTGCTGCCGACCTTTTTGTACAGTTTCATCTTCCAGCCCTGAACATTGGCCTCGCTGGGATCCTGTACGCCGTTCATGTTGTCGTCGGCGAACTTGTGGGCGATGATGGTGCCTGTACCCATCCAGGTCTTCGTGGCGTAGGCGCGGACTGGCATCTCGCTCGGCGTGGCCAGGAGCATGTTCTGGTGTCCTGAGCCAATGTACATGAAGTAAGTTCCGGCGGGCCAGGCGAGCATGGCCTCAGCAGTGATGTTGGCCGTGCCTGCTGTGGTCGAGTAGATGGTGAACTGAGCATCGCCCATGCCATCGGTCTTCACCGTGATGGTCTTCACATTGGGGTCACTGGGACTGAAACTGCCGAAGTTCGTGGTAACTGTAACGTCCCTGTTCCCCGCCGGTTGTCCGAGGTGCTCGGCGCGGATGGTGAAAGTGTGGCTTGTATCACCTGGCAACTCGTTTACCACATGGGCGGGCGTGATCTGCAGGCTCGGCCAAGTCTGTTGTTGGCAGTTCGCTTCGGCCTCTGCGATCAGGGCATTGACCTCATCTGTGTACTTACAAGGCGAGAAGCCGTCAGTATAGTACCAGAGAGCCTGTTGGACCACGCAGGCGTTGTGGTTATTCCGAGGCAAGGCCGGAGTGCCGTACTTGCTCAGGATGTACCCGATGGGACAGGGGGTCTGCCCTGACGCCTGGTAGCAGTCGCCCTTGTAGATGTAATTGTCCAGGTCGAAGCAGAACATGACCATATTGGTTCCGCCGACGTTGACATAGAGCTCCCCTATCCAGGAGTACCCGCAGCCGCTTTCCCCGTAGCCTTTATTCCCCTCGTAACAGGCGGTCCAATCTGCCCATGCTACCGAAGCGGCAGCCAACATGAGGACGAGGACGACGCAGAGAACGATTCCTCTCACTATATTCGATTTCTTACACATACTGCCTCCTTGCATTTGTTGTGTGGCTTATGTACTTGAACAATACCAATCTCTTGCTAATCTCCCCTCCTCCTGTTGGGCGGCTCATCCTACTGTTATCATTCTGTAGGCACCTGCGACACGCAGGTACAACGAACTTGGCCACGAGCCAATTTCTAATCCCACTATACAACAACAAAGTAAACCCACGGTCAACGGACGGTTCCAGTTTCCTTACAGTTTTTGTAACTTTGAGGAACGCCTTGTTCACTAAAAAGAAACCCTGGGCGATGGTCCACATCGCCCAGGGTCGGATGGTTTTCCGTTCTGGACAGCGGGTCAGAGCGGGTTCGGGCTGCTATTCACTCTTCATGAAGCGGTAGCCGAGGCCCCGCTCCGAAACGATGTATCGCGGGTTATCGATATCCGGCTCGATCTTGCGTCGCAGACGGTAAATGAATAGTTTCACGTAATCGGTGTCGCTGATGTACTCGGTCCCCCACACCTTCTCCAGGATCTGCCGATGCGTGAGGACGCGTCCGGCGTTCTCGGCCAGGTAGAACAGCAGGTTCAGTTCGGTGGGCGTGAGGTCCACCCGTTCGCCGTTCAGGGTGACCATCAGCCGGTCGGCATCAATGACCAAGTGTTCGTCCGCGTACAGGACCCCGCCACGCACCGGTTCACCAGCCTGTGCCCGCCGCATCACCGCCTCCAGGCGCGCCTCCAGTTCCTTCAGGCTGAAAGGTTTGGTCACATAATCGTCAGCCCCTAGTTTGAGGCCCTTGACCCGCTCGTCCTCCTGGGTCCGCGCGGTGAGAATCACGATCGGCACGTCCGAGAGTTCGCGTATTCGTCGGCACACCTCCCAGCCATCCAATTTTGGCATGGCGATGTCCAGTATCACTACGTCGGGCCGGTGAGCGTACAACTGTTGTAGCCCCTCCAGGCCGTTGGCCGCGAAGAGAACCTGGTAGCCGACTTTGGTGAAATACAGGTCGAGTGCCCTAACCAGGTCCAAATCGTCCTCGATGATGAGTAATTTCCCCTTGCTAGCCATTTTGGCCTCCTTCTTCCGTCATTGCTGCTTCTTGGAGAGCGCCTTCTTTCGGTAATATTACAGTGAAACGGCTGCCCGCTCCTAATTCGCTTTGCACCTCGATCTTGCCTCCGTGGGCCTCCGTGGCCTCCCGCGCCAATGCCAGGCCCAAGCCAGCACCTTTGATGCCCAATTTAGCGGCTATGGGTGCGCGATAGAATTTCTCGAACAGGTGTGGCATAGACTCTGGCGGTATGCCCACTCCATGATCCTGCACGCTCAGGATGACATTTCCGTCCTTCTCGTAGGCCGACACGTTCACGAGACCACCGTCGTGGCTGAACTTGATGGCGTTGCTCAGCAGATTCTTGACCACGATGGTGATCATCTCCCGGTCGGCCTGGATGGGGGGGAGGTCTGTATCCACATCTACTTGGACGGTGATACGACGCTGCTGGGCTTGGATGTGCAGGAGTGATACCACTTCATTGATTACCTGACTCAGGTCCAGGGGCGCGCGCCTGGGCTCAAAGCGCCCGGACTCGAGCCGCGACAGGTTCAGCAAATCGTTCACGATATCGGTGAGCCGGTCTGTCTCGCGCTCGATCACCTGCAGGAATTGTGCCCGCATCTTCAAATCGCCCTCGTCTAAGTGGTCGAGAAGCAGTTCCGCATAGGCCTTCACCGTGGCCAGTGGGGTGCGCAACTCGTGCGACACGTTGGATATGATGTTGGATTTGAGGCGGTCCACCTCTTTCAAGCGGGAGATGTCGGTGAAACTGAGCAGGTAGCCGAAAATGTTGCCTGTGTGGTCGCGCAGAGGGGTAACGCCCATCAACACATCGCGGTTTGCATCGGTGCCTCTCAGGACCAATTCCTTCGATGGCACTCGCTCTCCCGCGGCCATGCTCTGTGAGAGAGGGCTGTTGGGCGCGGTCAGGCTTTCACCGAACACCTCATCCAACCGACGACCTACAACCTCCGCGCCCCGATAACCAGTGATGGTTTCGGCGGCGGGGTTGAAAATCAGGATGCGCAGGTCCAGGTCCACGACGATGATGCCGCTGAAGGTTTCTGCCACAATAGTATCGCTCTTGCGTCTTTCCTCCACTGCTTGCTGGTAAAGCCGAGCGTTCTCGATGGCCACGGAGACTTGGCTGGCAATGGTGCTGGCCAAGGCGATCTTCCCGGCCTCGAATTGCCTCCCGGGCTCCACGTAGTCTAAGGCCATGAAACCGATGACCTCATCTTTGCGCACCAGCGGGACGATGAGCACGCTCTGTATGCCGAAGGGAACGACCCAATCTGCCGGCAGAAGACCTAGCGTCTCGCCTTCTAACACCAAAGCCTGGCGCTGGCGCATCACTTGCACCAGGGCAGGGATCTCTTCGATGGCCTGAGAGTACGTTTCGGGCTTGAAGCGAGCCCAAAGATCTTTGTCCACTTTCCCAGAAGCGAACTGTGACATCAAGGGCACAATGTGTTCGCCCTCGGGGTTCAAGAGGAATATACTGCAACGAGTGACATCGCAGACCCGGGCCGTGCGGTGGGCGATGATTTTCAGCACTTGGGTCAGGTCCAGCGTCGAGTTCACCGCGTTCGCAATGTCAAGCAATAAGGATGACTCCACAGCGCGGGCGTGCTCGGCGGCGTAGAGCCGGGCATTTTCGATGGCGATGGCCACCTGGTCGGCCAGGGTTTGCAAGATCTCGAGATCTCCCGCGCCGAAAGCGCCTAATTGCGCGCTCTGCACGTCCAGTACTCCGATGACCTCCTCCCGCAATTTGATGGGGACAGCCAACTCGGATCTCGTCTCCTTCATCTCCTCCACAAAATAGTAGCGAGGCTCTTTATCTACATCGTTGACCAACAGGGGCTGCCCACTCCCGGCCACCCAGCCGGTGATCCCCCGTTCCCCCACTTTGAGACGGATGCCTGGAGCAGCTCCTCCCTTCTGTCCGGCACTGGCTCTGAGAACGAGTTCCTGCGTCCCTGGATCCACCAGGAGAATATTGGCATAATGATAGCCAAAGGTCCTGGCCAGCAAGTCCACCACCCGATATAGTAGTATGTCCAATTCGAGCAAGGAAGTGACGTCCTTTGCCACCTCGCTGACGGTCCTCAGTTGAGTGGCTCGGCGCTGCTCCTGCTCATAGAGTCTGGCGTTCTGGATGGCGGTGGCTATCCGGTCTGCTAATACTTCCATGGCCACAACATCCTCTTGACCAAACTCATTGAGACGGATGCTTTGCACATCCAGAGCCCCGATGACTTTATCACCCATCTTGATGGGGACACACAACTCCGATTTGGTGAGTACCTCTGGCAGAAAACCAGGGATGTAGTAAGGGTCTTTGCTGATGTCATTGGCCAACCAGGAACGACCCGTTCTGGCGACGTAGCCGATGATGCCCTCGTCCAGAGACTGCTGATACCCCTCCGCCACAAAGCGCTCGTAGCCGCCGCTGGCAGCGCGCAACAGCAATCGGCGGTGTTCTTCGTCCACCAGGAAAAAGGCTACGTTGTAATAATGGAAGCTCTCTCGGATAGCATGGGTTACTTCTTGGATCAACCTATCGGCTTCCAGGAAGGAAGCAGCCTTTTCGCTCACCTTGCTGATGAGCGCCATCTGGGCGGCCCTCGTTCGCTCTGCCTCGAAAAGCCGGGCCCGCTGGATAGCGATGGCCGCCAGATCGGCCAGGGCCAGGAGCAATCCCCGGGCTCGGTCATCTGGCGGTATGGCGTCCAGAGCGATCACGCCAATGACCCCCTCCTTGGTCCGCAATGGCACGTTGGTGAGTTGTGGCGGGATGCGACCTGCCTGGCGCAGAACCCGGGGGTCAGAGCCGGTATCCGGTATTTCCAGCATCTCCCCGGTTTGGATGACGACGCCGAAAGTGCCTTCGTGGGCGTAGACAGGGCGGGTATTGAAGGACTCCACTGCCTCCGGCGGCAAGCCCCGCTGGGTCGCGATGCGCATAGTGTTCGTCCTGGGATCGAGGAGCACAATGGACCCCTCTTCTCGACCCACCAGGGTCATGGCCTCTCGTAGCACAATGTCCAGGATCTCTTCCAGGCTGAGGGCGCGGTTGATGGCTTCGCCCACCCGGGTGAGAGCAGAGAGTTCCCTCACCCGGGCCTGAGCCTCTTCGTACAGACGAGCGTTCTCGATGGCCAGGGCAGCCTGGTTAGCGAAAGCCAGCGCAGTCCGCGCCATTTCCTCGCTGTAGGCGCCGGGCTGCCGGTGGTCCACGGTCAAGAGACCGATCACCTCGCCCTTGACCAGCAGGGGAACACCAAGCCAGCCTCGGACGTACTCAGTGCCGCCCAAGCCCCGGAAACGCCCGTCTTTCTGAGCATCGGGCAAGAACAGGGGTTGTCGGGTCTCCACGATGTGGCGGGCAAGAGCGTCCTCTTCCAAAGAAAAGGAGACCTGCAAGGCGCGCTCGAGGTCGGGGAAACCTCGCCCGGCTGCAATTCGAATGGTCTGGCCTGAGAGGAGTATGATAGAGGCGCTATCGTAGGCAACGAGTTTCCCGAGTTGTTCCAAGATTCGATCGAGTACATCTCTCAGGTCCAAGGTCGAGCCCAAGACGCCGGCAACCTCTCTCAACGTATCGGCGACCTTTCGTCTCTCCTGCTCCGATTGATAGAGGCGGGCGTTCTCGATAGCCAGGGCTGCCTGGTGAGCAAAGGCCTGGAGGGAATGGATCTCATCATCGGTAATGGTCTCCCTCACTGTGGCTACCAATATGTTCCCCACCGGCTTGTTCTTGATCATAAGGGGGATGGTGGCCATGGTCTTGATGCCCGCCATCTCCTGGACGATTTGGCATATCTCAGCGCTCACGACGGGGCGGAAGAGGTCATATAGGGAATGGGTGGTATATACGCGGCCGGTGAGGGTTGCTTGCACCCCCAAGTTCTCTTTCTGTGCCAAGGCCACTTTGCCTTCGATCACTTTCATCCCGGCCAAAGATTCTCCCGCCTCTACCAGCGCTGGGTCAATGGAATACGCGCGCACGGTGAAGCTACTGGTTTCCTCCTCGTACTGGGCTAACAATGCCGCCTGGTAGCCCAGGCTCACAATAGCCTGGACAACCCGATCCAACACCTCCTGTAGGTTGAGGGTCGAGGCCACTTGTAGGCCCACTCGCTGCAGGGCAGTCAGTTCCCGGACGCGTTCGCGCAGGCTTTCATCGGTGCGTCCGTAGAGCCTGGCGTTCTCAATAGCGATAGCGGCCTGGTTGGCAAAAGTAGTCAGCAGTTCTATTTCGTTCGCGGCGAAATCGTGTGGGCGGCTGTAGTAGGCAGTCAGCACTCCGAGCGTGCCCTCTTTCCCTCGCAGGGGCACATCCACGAAGGCGCGGAATCCCTCCGTGCGAGCCAAGGCCACAAAGTCGGCGAACCGTGGGTCGGTGAAGATATCTCCTACCACCAAGGGTGCGTTCAGTGAAGCAGCCAGGGCCCGTGCGCTCTCGCCCACTGGCAATCTCTGGGAATGAGCGATGAATTCCTCACGGAGCCCCCACCCGGCAACCAGATCCAAGGTGTTGTTCTGAGGGTTTAATTCGAAGAGCGCTGCTTTCTGGCAACGCATCACCTCTGGGATGGCCTGCACGATGGTCTCCAGCACTTCTCGCACGTTCAGTGAGGAGGTTACTACCGAGGAGATTCTATTGAGCAGGGCCAATTCATCCACTCGCCTGGCCACGGCGAACAAATGGGCATTCTCGATGGCCACCGCGGTCTGGTTGGCCAGCGTCACCAGGACAGTCTGATCATCGGTAGAATAATCTTCGCCCGAGACCTTAGGACCGATGACGAAGATGCCGATCAATTCATTTTTGACCCGCAGAGGGATCAGCAGTTCTGCTTCTAAATGTGCCAGATCCTCTCGTTCCTGGGCCCACAGGGCCCGGAACTGGGGCCCGGCTTCGATTGCTTGACGGGTCAAGACTGTAGTCTGGCCGGTCAACCGCTCTACCAGCGGGTGATCGGGCCGGAACCGAATGGCGCGGATATGCTCCGGCGCATCCTGAGGGGCGGCCATGTACAACTCCCCTGTCTCCCCCTGGCGCAGAAAGAGATAGGCCGAACGAATGCCCATCGTGGTCTGCACTTCTCCCAGGAGCAACTTGCCCAGTTCATCGAGGTCAATGATAGTTGCCGCGCTCTGGCTCAGGCGGCGCAACATCTGCTGCGCATCGTATTGTTCGCGGAAGATGAGGCGGTCCAGCACCAACTGGGCTCTCTCGCGGAGGGGCCGCACGAGAAGGGTCAACACCGCCACCCCAGCCACCGTGATCAAGACAATGCCGCCACCCACCTCCTGATGTGCACGCTCCAGGGCAAAGAAACTCAGTAAGTATACGGAAACGAGAGAACCTACCAATAGGACGTACGCCAACCCCCGACGTATCACCACCCGGATGTCTAACAGCTGGTAGCGGAAGATGACGTAAGCGATGAGCAGGGCATTGATGATATTGCCCAGAACATCCAAAGGATAGATCTGTAGGGCAGGGACAAACGAAGTAGCCGTTCCGATCAGAACGAAGGTGATTCCCGATAGCAGGTAGCGGAGGCGGTTCTTCTGCAGCCAGGAGCGGCTGCGCCGATGTTCACGGGCGAGTAAATATATGGTGCGGCCCACAACGGAGTAGACTGCCAGCGAGATGACCGCTACCAGCGGGCCGAAGTGGGGCAAGTATGCTGCGCCACTGGGGCTGGGATGGGCCAGAGCAACATCGGCCACGACTAAGTCCGTGGGTGTTAGGGCGATCGCCGTCACAAAAGTTGCCCAGGCCACCGGGTTCCACCACTTGTGTGGGGGCAGCATCAGGAAAGCCTGCACAAAGAAATAGTACACGATAAGGGGTATACTGGCGCTGACGATAATCAATCGGTAAGCCAGTAGCGCACTGTGGGAGTCGTGGGCCAGGCTGACCAAAATGAACACGACCTGCCAACAGGTCATCGTCAGCAGGTAAACCAGGAAAATTAGATTGGTGCGATTGCGCAGGTTTTGGCGCAGGCTGACGACTACCAGGCTTACATAGCACACCAGCGCAACATAAGACGCTATCAGTACTAAGGACATGCCCTATTCACACCCTTTGGGCGGGCGGGCTCTTAACAGACCTCATCAGTAGGATAACTGGGTACCATCTCTCTGTTGGATGTGGGAAATCGTGAATTTCGATGTCGGACAGGCCGAACCGTTCTAGCCAAGCACGCCACTCGGCGATGGTGTACGTTTGGGTGAAGGCCAACCCCTCCGCTCGCGCTTGGGCACTGAAACCGCGGGATAGTTGATAGAAGAAAAGCAGGAGGCGCACGACGACCTTGCCGCTGCCCGTGCGCCAGGCGGGGCTGGCTCCCATATCGGTGATGACCAGCCGACCGCCTGGTTTCAGAACCCGCACCATCTCTGCCAGGGCATCTTCCACTACGGTGTGATGCATGGCCATGGAACTGACGACCACGTCGAAGTCCTCGTCGGGAAAGGGCAGGGCCATGGCCGAAGCGTGGTGCAATTCGATGCGCTCCTCGAGCCCCGCTGCCTTTACGTTCTGCGTCGCTCGCTCCAACATAGCCGGGGTGATGTCCACGCCGACTACCTTTCCCGCCGGCCCCACGCGCTTGGCGGCGGCGATGGCGATGGCGCCGGTGCCTGTTGCCACGTCCAGAACACGCTCCCCGCCTGCTAACTCCATGCTCTCCAACAGTCGCATCATTAGGTCAGCATATTTGATGCTGCCGTACTGTTCGACCTCCTTGACGAAGGTCTCATCGTAAGTGGGTGCCCACTCACGGAAGGCTTCTTCTACCACACTGGCCATTGTATCTCCCCTCCAGTCTTAGGCCGAGAGCAACGTCTCTACCACAGTATCACGGGCATTGACACGCGGCGGCTTCAGATGTGCCAGTTCGGCTCCCTGCTCCTGTTTCTTCTTGATATAACGCCCAAATGATCCAGGGGGTAGCAAAGTTACTTTCAGCGGGTCTATGCCCAGCATGGGCTTCATCTCGGCATAACCCGGGTCCAAGTTCGACAAGGCTGTGTGCAACGACTGGGTAACTTCCTCCAGCGATGTCGTAGCACCCTCTTTCAGTTCCACGTACGCATGGAGGACGGGTTTATCCCCCACATATTCTTTCCGTGCTGTCCAGTCAGCGTAGGGGATGCCGGAGTCCGTAAAGACTTGCCATAAGGCCTTCTCCGTCAGGCGGGTGAAACCTCCCAGGTCTATTAGGCCGTCTGCGCGGGCGTAGAACTGCATCTGGGGGATGTCTACGCCTAATTCATCATCGCGCAGGGCGATGATCTCAATGAGGTCACCGATGCGATACCGGGTGAAGATGCCGCCATGGAAGTTCGTCACCACCAATTCGTAAATACCTGGGCTGAGTTCGTCCAGCAAGAGAGTGGAGGGCCGATACGTAGGATCTTCGCAGGTGCGCAGGAATTCCGTCTCGGGGATGAATTCCAAGAAATTGCAGTCCGCAAGAAAGGTCATCCCCTTGCGATTCCAGAGTTGGACGGCGACGCCTCCAAACTCGCTTCCGCCGTATCCTTCCAGTGGCTTGCAACCCCAGTATTCCTCAATGCGGCTGGCGAAGAAAGCCGTGTCCATTCCCCCGGCCACAATGCCCTTGACCGACCAGAGGTCTTTTGGTAGGAGTGCCCGCCCCTGTCGTCTGCTATTCAAGAAGCCACGGCCAAGACGAAATAGCACATTGGGCTTCAAATAGTCCGCTGATAGTTTCATAGTGCGACCCGAGCGGCTCTGGAACTGCTCGGCCACACCTACCAAGACGCTGGAGAGGCCGTAGAAAAGGTCAATGCCTGCGTCCAGGGCCATCTTGAACCCTGCTTCGACGCGCTCCTGAAAGCCCATCGTATCGCCTTCGCCCATAGGCGGCAACATGCGGACCTCCAGTTGCTCTTGCAACCCTCGGCCCAAGAGTCCACCGGTCATATAGGGCGGCGGCGCCAGTGTGTAAAGACACGTGTCACCTGGTTCAAGGCGCACATCGCCGCGCCCGGCGCAGGAAGCGAAAATGAAAGAGGTGATCATAAATTCGCTCACCTTCTCGTAGAACTCGCGGGGGTAGGGGGCCCACTTGCACTCGTACTCTCCGGAGCGGCCGGAGGTGCGTACCCAGACGTAGGGCGGGCGAGGCAGCACATCGCCGCGCTTTTCCGGCAGATACGGCGCGTAATCATCATAGGTGGTCAGTGGAACCATAGCCCGGAACTCCTCCACACTGCGCGGGACCTGACCACGCATCAGTTTGCGGCCGAGTTCGCAGGAGCCGAGCACCTGGATTTGCTCCAGGAGCAGGCGTTTCTGGACCTGCATGAACTCTTTCAGACTGAGGTCTATGAAGCCGCAATACTTCCGCCACACCTCATCCCGACGTCCCTCCCTGAGCAATTGTGCTGCGGTAACCATGTGCATTTCTCTCCTTTCTTGTGCTTTAGCATTGTCGGACAAATCTATGGTCCGAAGGGCGGACCAATGCGTTCAGCCCTTGCGAAAGGACTGCACGCAGCGGCGAACGCTTTGCGCGTTCGGTATTAGCATGGGAGTCTGCTGTTGATATTTCCTATACGCATCGCCGAACACTGGCACGAGATAGACACGCTCCATTACATACACGCGCAGAACAAGGATGGCCAGCCAAAGGATCGCGCTCGTCAAGAACAGCCACCCGCCAGACATACAATAGACGGCCAGAAACAAGAGCCCACTCCAGAGTACCTCAGGATGCCGGCATAAAGCGTAAGTGCCTGTTGTGACTAGTTGATCGCCCACTCCATCGCGCAAGTAGGTGGAACGAAATGGTATCTCCCAGAAAAGAGAGTATGCCAGTAGAACAATGGCTGTGACAAGCAACGCGATCCCTATCGCCGTCCTGACCGCGGACATAGTTTCCGTTGAGGATTGCAACGCTGCCATCCATACGGCAAAGCAGAACACCACCGTCGTCAAGATCTCGATCAGCAGTTTCCAATACCGGATGCCCCGGAGGGCAACGATGTCCAACAGAAAATTGGCGAGTAGTGCAACTGTGCCCAGGACCGTGTACGCCATATCTGCACCTGAGAACCATCTTAGAAAAACGGCCCCAACCGTTTGCCAACCTGTCGGACGAGGGACAGTTCCGGAGTTCCTTCGCAGGCTGTTTCGCCCTCTCGCCACACCAGTCGAACTGCCCGATAGAACTGCCTTATCTCGTCTAAAGAGTAGCCCAGAGCAAGCAAATATCCCACAAAGTATTCGCCCCCCGGAAAATAGGTGGAATTCGTTACCCGCCCTATCACTTCCATCATAGCGGCAAAAGCCTCTCCACTGTTCATAGTGCGGTGTTCCCAGGTCATTCGCTCACCGATGATGCCGTATCTCGCACGGTTCTCATAGATATGAGTGTGGGGAGCGACGTCGAGCACGTAGGGGCCAAAGGTGTCTGGTTGAGCCTCGTTTAAGACCGCAATCGTGTTTTCTATGGTTTCTGCTGTCTCCCCAGGAAAGCCGATCACCAAATTAAAGTGGGTGATAATTCCAGCCTCACGGGCCATACGTGCGGCGTTTATGATATCCGCTGGTGTGTAACCCTTGTTCATGCTCCTTAGAATGCCGGCATCGCCAGATTCCACCCCGATATCCAGGGCCGCGCATCCTGCTCGTTTCATCGAATCCAGCAGTTCCGGCGTCAAATCGTTCACGCGCCCGTAGGCCGTCCAGCGCAGACCCAATCCTTTGGAGGTCAACTCCTGATAGATGGCATCACAGACCTCGGTGCATCGTCGGCGAGGCGCGGTAAAGCATGAGTCCACGATGCGGAATACACGCGTGCCGTACTTGGTCATACCGCGTCGAAACTCCTCGACAACCCGCTGCGGTGACTTGTGTCGAACGGGTTTGTCCCAGTAATGCACCTCGGAGCAAAATGCACAATTGTAGATGCACCCACGCGCGGTCTCCACGGGGAGTACGTTTATGTACCCATCTGAGCCTTGAGGAGTGAAGCCCAAGAGTTCCCAGTCCGGGTATGGTAAGGAATCCATAGCCAGAAAGGCACGGCGTGGGGTAATCACTGCCTTGTTGTTGTGCCGGAAAGCAATGTCGTTCACGTGTTCCAGAGAGGAGCCGGCCCGGAGCGCTAGGATCATTTCGCGGAAGGTTTCCTCTCCTTCGCGCAGGATAATGGCATCGAGAGCGGGGATATTCTGCAGCAGGATCTCTGGTGGGATAGACCAACTCAAGGGGCCACCCAGGATAATTTTAGCGCTGGGGGATGCTTCTCGGACGGCATCGGCAATTGTCCGAACCCATTCCTCGCCCATGAATGTGGAGGAAATAGCGACGATCTCGCTGCCGTCAAAGGAAATCGTATCGGGAGCGAAATTAGCCAGCGTAACATCGGCTCGCTCATGCGCGATCAGGTACGTTGCCACGGCCACAGCGCCGAGAACTGGGGCCATCAGGCATATACGCTCCTTTTGTCCCAGTAGCGCCGGCATGAAGAGCGGGAGAGCCGGTATGCCGTCCGCGCTCGCACGTGCGACCTCGTAGGGCTCGAAGCCTGTGATGATGAGTATGGGTGGTGTATGGCCCACGGGCATCGTGACAACGTCCTTTGTTACCATCTGCTTGCAGTTGCACAAAACTGGGCGCAAGACAAATGTTACCTGCTTTTGACTAATTATATCACAATTTACGGAAAATGGCAAAGGGACACAACTGAAAATGTCCTAGAGGCGTTGACCATATCCATATACCTGCACAGAAAGGAGAAGGCAGCCCGGTGATGTTATCATTTGACTTGACGCGCCAGGTTGACAAATTTCCTGTTCGGTGCTATAATAAAACTGTCCTGATGGTTAGGTTATCAGACCACCAAACCACCAGCAATTTTTGCCCGATGGAAGCGCAATCGTTGCCTGACCATCATTGGCACCGCGGTCAAAAGTAGGCAGTTGCTTCAAAGAGGGAAGCGTCGGCGATGGTGTTTACCCCGGTAAAGACGCAGAGGGTTTACACCCAGATCGTGGATCAGATCCTCGATCTGATCAGAGCGGGTGAATTCCCGGATGGGACGCAGTTGCCCCCGGAGCGTGACCTTGCCGAACAATTGGGGGTGAGTCGGGCATCCCTTAGGGAAGCGTTAAGTGCCTTGCAGATACTTGGCTTGGTTGAGACCAAGCCGGGGCAAGGCACTTTTATTTGCGCGGAGAAAATCCCCTCTCTGCTTCAAGTGGAAGCCTCTTGGCTCTACGAAGAAGAAGAAAGCCCCTTCGCTATCCTGCAGGCAAGAAAAACGGTGGAACCCCATATAGCATCCCTCGCGGCGAGACAACGTTCTGACGCAAGTTTAAAGCGGTTAGATGAAATACTGAATTCAGTAGAGGCCGATCCATCCGATCGGATTATCTTCACCGAAGGGGATCGTAAGTTTCACAAAGCCATCGCGGAGGCCACTGGCAACCCCGTGTTGGTGAGCATGATGTCCATTGTGTACGAATTGATGGGGCACAAACTATGGCTGACTCTCATGATGGATTCTACTTTAGCCACTGCAGGACGGGTGCAAGAGGCTCTGGTCGAACATCGGAGGGTGTACGAGGCTATCAAGGCACAAGATGAGACGGCCGCCGCCGACCGAATGAACGAGCATCTGGAAAGAGTCGGGAGACTGATGATGGAAGCCGAACTGGTTCCACTGAAGGAGCCTGTCACTAACCCCAAACAAACTGAGAAACAAGAGGCAAACCGCCTTAACAAAGTCGGTACCTTGAGAGAGGACATAGAAGCAAAATCAAGAATGGGGGGCTGATATGACAACCAAATTGCAAGGGATCTTCACCGTTTTGGTCACGCCGATGACTGCGGCAGAAGAAGTGGACTATAAGACATTGGCGGCGCTTATAGATTACGTGATTGAGGAAGGAGGAGTTCACGGCATTATCCCCCTCGGTAGCACCGGGGAATACTACGCCCTAACCGCAGAAGAACGCAGAAAGGTAGTGGAGGCTACTTTTCAAGCGGTTCGAGGTCGCCGGCCAGTTGTGGTGGGCGCCAATGCTACGACCACACGAGAAGTGATCGAGCATTGTCAGCACGCGGAGAAGTGGGGAGCAGCGGGAGTAATGCTGGCCGCACCATATTACTCGCTGCCCACTGAGGATGAGTTATTCGAGCACTACAAGGCTGTTAACGACGCGATCCACATACCCATCATGCTCTATAACTTCCCGGCGCGGAGCGGTGTGGATCTCAAGCCCAGGTTGGTTCAGCGGTTGGCCGAACTCGATAATGTCCAGTATCTGAAAGAAAGCACTGGCGATATCACCCGAGTCAGCGAGATCATAAGGCTTTGTGGTCATAAGATAACGCTTTTCTGCGGTTACGATAGTCAGGCTTTGGAGAACTTCGTTTTGGGAGCCAAGGGTTGGGTGGCCGGAGCCAGCAATTTCATTCCCAGAACCCACGTCAAATTGTTTGATCTGGCTGTCAACAAGGGCGATTTTAGGACTGCCAGAGAATTGTATTACAAACTCCTGCCTATTCTATCGGTTTTAGAAGGAGGCGGAAAGTACATCCAGTTCGTGAAAGCGTGTTGTGGCTTGGTGGGTCATCCGGTAGGTCCGCCGCGCCGACCGCTATTGCCCGCCACCCCTGACGAAGTCGCTGAACTGGAAAAAGCACTCGACCAAATTAAAGGAGAAGAGAAAGCACACTGACGGATCAATCTTACGCAGGGGTTATATCGTCCTTTCGTTTGTGTGGAGGCGATCTGCGTGAAGACGTGGGCGGTTAAGCAAGAGTCCCCCTCGCTTCATTAAATATTCGAAAGAACACGGCTACAAAACGGAGCACAAGAGGGTATGAAATTTGAAAAGATAATCACAGCCGTGGACTCCCACACAGTTGGGAACGCTGAGAGGGTCGTCATCGGTGGAGTGCCACCTATCCCTGGCGAGACCATGCTCGAGAAGTTGAAGTATGTGCGCGATCACTGGGACCACCTGCGTACATTTCTCGTACATGAGCCCCGGGGGCATAACAACATGTACGCCGCTCTGCTCACCCCGCCCACCGTGGAGGGTGCAGATTTCGGGGTAATTTACCTGGAGCCGGGTGGCTATGCGACCATGTGTGGACATGGGACGATTGCTGTCTGCACCGTGTTGGTTGAGACAGGCATCGTGGAGGCTAAGGAGCCCTTAACCGAGATCGTCCTCGATACCCCAGCCGGGGTGGTGCGAGCCCAAGTAGCGGTGAAGGATGGGTTGGCAGAGTCTGTAACTATCCAGAACGTCCCCTCTTTTCTGTACAAGCCAGACGTAGTAGTAGATGTCCCGGATGTGGGACGGGTGAAGGTAGATATTGCCTATGGCGGCAACTTCTATGCCATCTTGCCAGCGGAGAGTGTGGGATTAGAGATCAGCCCTGAACACGCGAACGAAATCATATCCTGTGGGATGAAAATCTGGAAGGCAGTGAATGAGCAGGTGGAGATCCACCACCCTGAAGAGCCGGAGATAGATTGCGTGAACTATGTGGAATTCTCGACTCAGGCTACTGACCCGCGAGCAACGATGAAGAATGCGGTGGTCGTGCCGCCAGGGGGTATAGACCGCTCCCCCTGTGGGACCGGGACGAGCGCGAAGATGGCGACGTTGTACGCGAAGGGAGCGCTTGGCCTAAACGAAGAATTCATTCATGAGAGCATCATAGGCAGCCTGTTCTACGGCAAACTGATTGAGGAGACGAAAGTGGGCGAATACAAAGCAGTAGTCCCCACCATTCGAGGCAGTGCTTATATCATGGGGATTCAGCAGTTCGTGCTCGACCCCAGGGACCCATTCCCCGCCGGATTCTTTCTGGGACGGAAAGAAAAGTTGTACGGGGTTGGATTTGAGTCTTAGGTTCCCGCGTTCACATCGGCTCGACGGGAAAGGTAACGCCTGATTGGAAACAGGGGGTTGGAGACGAGGGAGGCATAAGGAAGGATGAGATTCAAAAGGATAATCACGGCCATAGACTCCCATACCGAGGGTGAGCCAGCGAGAGTGGTGATCGGGGGAATCCCTTATATCCCCGGTAATACCATGTTTGAGAAAAAGAGATTCGGGGAGCAGCACCTCGATCATCTACGCACCATGCTTATGTATGAACCTCGGGGACATAGCGCCATGTCTGGGTCCATCATCACCCAGCCGACCGTTAAGGAGGCTGACTTCGGAATTGTCTTCATCGAGGTCAGCGGTTGGTTGCCCATGTGTGGCCACGGAACCATTGCTGCCTGCACCGTGCTGGTGGAAGCGGGCCTCATAGAAGCACGAGAGCCGGTCACCAAAATCGTACTGGACACCCCGGCGGGCATCGTAAGAGCAGAGGTGCAGGTGAAAGATGGGGCGGTGAAGGGAGTGACTATATGGAATGTCCCTTCCTTCTTGTACAAATCTGACGTGGAAGTGGATGTCCCCTCCTTAGGAAGAGTCAAGTTGGACATCGCTTGGGGGGGCAACTTCTACGCTATCCTGCCGGCAAAGAGCGTGGGCCTAGATGTATCACCGGAGCACACGATGGACCTCATTCATTGCGGCCGCAAGATCAGGCAAGCCGTCTATGAGCAGATCGAGGTGGCGCACCCCGAAAATCCCCTGATCGATCGCGTCACCCATGTGGAATTCTCGGCCCCACCGACTCACCCGAAGGCGACCATGAAAAACGCGGTCATTTACGGGCCTGGTCAGGTGGATCGTTCTCCTTGTGGGACTGGCACGTCAGCCAAGATGGCCACTCTCTACGCCAAAGGAGAACTGGGCTTGAATGAGGAGTTCGTGCACGAAAGCATCATCGGCAGCCTCTTCTATGGGAAACTGGTCGAAGAGACTCGGGTGGGCTCGTATCCCGCTGTGGTGCCAACTATCAGTGGCCGAGCCTATGTGATGGGCATCCAACAGTTTGTCCTTGACCCAGAAGACCCCTTCCCAGCCGGATTCTATTTGGGAGAAAAGGATGAACTGTTTGGTGGAATTTGAGGGTAGTGCAGTTGCCGACCCTCGAAGAAGATCGCCGTGGACTCACGGAGGTCCTCGCTGAAACGTTTACTCTCTGTAGTTGCCAGGGATTCTGATATGCGCATCAAAGAACATCCCATATTGGGGAGATTAGAAGAAAGGGCTACTGTAGAAATCGAAGTGGACGGTGAGATCATCCCGGCTGTTCCTGGTGAGCCGATTGCCGCCGCCTTATTAGCAGCAGGGAAGACTATCTTCCGGTACACTCGAAAACTCCATGAGCCGCGGGGAGTCTTTTGCGCCATTGGGCGGTGCACGGACTGCATGATGATCGTGGACGGTGTGCCCAATGTCAGAACTTGCGTCACTCCTGTCAGAGCGGGGATGAAGATCCAGACGCAACATGGGCTGGGCGAGTCTCAGGAGTGCGCGTGATGAAAAAGACGGAACTGGCAATTGTGGGGGCTGGCCCCGCAGGTCTTTCTGCCGCAATTGAGGCGGCCAGTGCTGGGGTACGGGTTACTTTGATCGATGAGAATCAAAAACCCGGCGGGCAACTGTTCAAACAGATTCACAAATTCTTCGGCTCAAAGGAGCACTACGCCGCTGTCAGAGGGTTTGACATTGGCACCAAACTGCTGGCTGAGGTTGAGAAGAGCGGCGTGGAAGTAATGTTGGATTCCACCGTCTGGGGAATTTTCGGAACGAATGTCTTAGGCATCATCCGCAACCAAAAGAATATCTATTTGAGGGCCGATAAAATCCTTTTAGCCACCGGAGCAATGGAAAATGCCCTGGCCTTTCCGGGTTGGACTCTGCCCGGGGTGATGGGCGCAGGCGCCATTCAGACTTTGATCAACATCAGTCGTGTTCTCCCTGGCAAAAGGGTTATCATGATCGGTTCAGGCAATGTGGGTTTGATCGTGAGTTACCAACTATTGCAGGCAGGGGCTCAAGTGGTCGCTGTGGTGGAGGCTGCTCCCAAGATCGGCGGGTACGGAGTACATGCCAGCAAACTGCGCAGGAATGGGGTTCCTATCCTTACCTCCACCACCATAAAAGAAGCGAAGGGAGAAGGAAGAGTCGAGAAAGCAGTTTTGATTCAACTGGATCCGAACTGGAATGAAATCCCAGGGACGGAGAGAGAATACGATGTGGATGTCATCTGTCTTGCCGTAGGCCTTTCACCCCTCTCCGAATTGGCCTGGATGGCTGGATGCCAGTTTGAATATATCCCTGAACTGGGGGGACATGTCCCCATTCATGATTTGAATATGCAGACTACCGTGCCGGGGATCTATGTCGCCGGGGATCTATCTGGCATAGAAGAGGCTAGTACTGCGATGGAGGAGGGGAAACTCGCTGGAATTGCCATAGCGGAGTCGCTTGGCTATATCTCGTCGGAGGAAGCGAAGATCAGAAAAGAAGCGGTCTCGAAGAGATTGGATGTTTTCCGCACCGGGCCATTTGGGGAGGCGGTCAGGAGGGCCAAGGAGAAATTGCAACGACGAGGCGAGTCCAAATGACATTGGAAAAAGATGGCGTTCTCTCTCCAGAGGAATTGGCTCATTTGCCAGGCGTTCCTCCGGCAGAAAGGTTCCATGAGGGTCCTGTCGTAGTGATCGAGTGTGCGCAGGAAATTCCTTGTAACCCGTGTGAGGGGGCCTGCCCAGCCAGTGCAATACAAGTGGGCGAACCGATCACGAATCTGCCTGTCCTTGCGGCTGACAAATGCACCGGATGCGGACTTTGTATCCCCGTATGCCCGGGGTTGGCTATTTTCGTGTTGGATATGACATATTCCGATCAAGAAGCCACAGTGCAATTGCCCTACGAATTCTTGCCTTTACCTGAAAAGGGAGAAATTGTAACTGCCCTGGATCGGGAAGGAAGGGCGGTTTGCTCTGCTCGGGTGGTCAATGTGCGCAACCCCAAGAAATTTGACCACACCGCAGTGATCACTATTGCTGTCCCGAAAGATCAAGCCATGAACGTGAGAAATATCGCCGTGGATCGGAGATAATAAAGAGATGGCGGAAGAGGACCTTATCATCTGCAGGTGTGAGGAGGTATCTCTCAACGAGATCTTGGCGGCCATTCAAGAGGGGGCCAGGACTATCAACGAGGTAAAGCGAAGGACGCGCGCGGGGATGGGGCTCTGTCAGGGCAAGACCTGTCGCCGATTGGTCACTCAAATCCTCGCCAGACAAACGGGTCAGCCAATGGGCGATATCCTTCCCTCGACCTTTCGTCCGCCGGTGAGGCCGATTGCACTGGGCATACTGTCGTCAGTGGAGGGAGAGGAAGAAGACGATGTTCCCTGATGTAGTGATAATCGGTGGGGGAATCGTTGGGTGCTCTTGCGCGTACTACCTCTCCCGCGAAGGAGTGAAAGTCCACTTGGTGGAAAGGGGCTCGATCGCGTCAGGAACCTCTGGGGCCTGTGAAGGTAACATCTTGCAGTGGGATAAGCAGCCTGGGATTGAGTTGAAATTGGGGATTGCCAGCGCATTCTTATGGGAAACCTTAGCCGAGGAACTCCCGTTAGACATAGAATACGTGAAGAAGGGCAGCATACTGGTCGCTGAGAACCAAGAGGGTTTAGACAGTGCTGGGCAAATAGTGAAATCGCTGCAGAACGAGGGGGTACCCTGCCAACTGGCGACTCGGGAAGACCTCCTTGAGTTAGAACCGAACCTGGCTCCCGACATCACCGGTGGCGCCATTTTCCCGGAAGACGCCCAGGTCCAACCCATGCTGGCCACAATTGCCCTGGGCCAGGCCGCAAAAGACCAGGGTGCGGTTATCCATACCTTCACTGAAGTGAAAAACATCGAACTCTCCCCTGAGCGATCGGTAGTTGCGGTGAATACAACAGCGGGTCGAATCCCCACCCGAGCCATAGTGAATGCGGCGGGAGTGTGGAGCAATGCGATTGGGAAAATGGTTGACCTGGATATACCGGTGCTCCCGCGCAAAGGGCACATAGTCGTTACTGAACCGGTGGCCAACATAGTCAATTGCAAGATGATGGAGGCCGGCTATACACAGGCAGTGGAAAGCGATGAGCGAGGGCTCGCTATCGCGGCAGTGGTCGAACACACCTTGAGCGGTAACATATTATTGGGAAGCAGTCGCGAATTCGTGGGCTTTGACCGCTCTGTGAATCCCGACGTCATCCGCGCTATTGTGGCCCGCGCCCTTCGTTTCTTCCCTGCTCTAAAGAACATTCATGCCATCCGCACCTACGCAGGGCTAAGACCATATACGCCGGATCACCGTCCTATCATTGCCGAGGCAGACACTGTGAAGGGCTTCTATGTGGCCACCGGACACGAGGGGGCTGGCATCTGCTTGGGTCCTATCACCGGCAAACTGATCGCTCAGATGCTAACCGGTCAAGCAACAGATCTGCCGATAGAACAGTTATCGTTATCTCGTTTCGACGACTGATTATGATAGATGGAAGGTTGACAAGTTTCGGTTTTTGATGCTATATACAAGGCAGCAAACATCAAGGAAAACGCGGCGGTCTGAAGAGTTGGGAAAGGAGGTGATAGAAGCGTAGGTACAAAGAATTTCGGTCGGCTATTTCAAACTGGAGAATGGTGAAATCAAAAAGGAGGAATCACCATGAGAGGGAAGTTTCTGACCGTGACGCTTGTCGTCCTAGTTCTCAGCCTGGTTGTGGCCGCTTGTGCTCCGGCAACTCCAGCACCGACGCCGGAGAAGGTGGTGGAAACCAAGATCGTCGAGAAGGTGGTTACACCCACGCCACCCCCAGCGCCGAAGCCTATCAAAATCGGCCTACCCGTGATCCTCACCGGGCCAGATACCTACGTGTTCGGCGAGATGGTTCGAGACGCCGCACAACTGGCCGTGGAGGAGATCAACGCTGCGGGTGGAGTTTTGGGCAGGCCGCTGGAACTCGTCGTTATGGATGATGCCGGAGACCCCGCACAAGCCGTGGCCGTGGCACACAAGTTCTGCGAGGACCCCGAAATCGTAGCCGTCATTGGCCACACCTTCAGTGGTACCACGATCCCCACTCTGCCCATCTACAATGAGTGCCGGTTGGCCCAACTCGAACTCGGCAGCAACCCGCGTATATGTGTGATGGGCTATGACCACGTGTTCCGCATCACATGCGCGAACGACCTGATCACCGGCTACGCCGGAGCAGATTACGTGGTCGACAAACTGGGCATCAAGTCCGTGGCCGTCATCCACAACAAGACGATGTGGGGCGAGGCCGTGGCGACGGTGTTTATGAAGAGGTGCGAGGAGCTGGGCGTGAAGGTAACCAGCTTCCAGGGTGTAGACCAAAACGCCGTGGACTTCACCCCTACCCTCACCAAGGTCAATGCGGAGAACCCAGAGGCGGTGTACTTTGCTGGCTACTCCGAGAGCGCTTTGGTGCGCAATCAGATGGTGGACTTGGGGATGAAGCAGTATTACATCGCCGCCGAAGCCACCAGTTCAGAATATGTTGACGCTGTGAAAGAGAGAGGCATCGGCACGCTTGCCCCCACTGCTGCTCCTCCCCTTGACTTCAGGCCGGAGACGAGAAAATTCACCGAAGCCTTTAGGGAGAGGTGGGGTAGAGACCCCGAGGAGTGGTCTCCGGTCTACTACGATATAGTCTACGCCCTCGCTGCTGCCATCAAGCACGCTGGCACTACCGACCGAGAGGCCATCATCAAGGCCCTGCATGAGATCGAGGTCCCCAGTATTGTGCACCCCGGCGGCTTGGCGTGGGATGCCACTGGAGAGCCAAAGCATCCTGTCGCCTTCGTCTGGGAACTCCAGCCCGACTTGCAGATGAAGGTCGTGTATGTCTGGGAAGGGACACCGCCTTACCAAACCATGTCGTACGAGGAGTACAAGGCTCTCGTCGAGTCGTTGCTGGGGAAATAGCAAGCTGAAATGGGCTTGGTTGACGAGGAGACTCGGCAACCAAGCCCATAAGTTTAACTTTATTCCACATTTTGGGGGGAGGGACAAATAATATTATGACCACTTTCGTGCAGCAATCTTTGAATGGCTTAACCATTGGCATGATTTATGCCCTAATCGCTTTGGGCTACTCCATGGTTTACGGCGTTTTGAAAATGGTGAATTTTGCCCACGGGGATTTGTGCGTTCTAGGCGCTATGTTCTCTCTCATTTTGCTCCGGGCAACGGGTATTACAAAGGGTCGCCTGAATATTATCGAGGTCCCGTTGACCGGCACAAGACTCCTGGGGGTTCTAGCGATGGTTTTCTTGGGTGGGATGCTTTGCTCCGCGATCACCTCCCTGATCATTGAGAGGTTAGTCTATCGCCCGTTAAGGCGGGCCTCTATTTTAACGGTTTTGGTCAGCGCCTTGGGGGTTTCCATCGCTTTGGAAAACGCGATGATGCTCGTCTTTGGGCGCCAGCAGAAAAGTTTCCCATCGCTCTTGCAGAAAACATATTTCACTATCATGGGGGCCACTTACTCAAATTTGCAGGTGTTTATCGCCCTATTGACTATCTCCTTACTGGTAGGCCTGTTCTATCTCGTAAACAAAACCACCTTGGGGAGATGTATTAGAGCAGTAGCAGAGGATAAGGATATGGCTGGCCTACTGGGGATTGACGTGAATCGCGTCATTGTAGCGGTTTTTGCTCTCGGTGCCTCTCTGGGAGCAGTCGCCGGCATCTCCCATGCCATGTACTATGGGCAGACCTATTATCTCACCGGATATCAACTTATGATTTTGGGTTGGGCTTCCGCTGTGATCGGGGGCATTGGCGATATGCGAGGGTGTGTCATAGCGGGGCTGTTGATAGGTCTTCTGGAGGCTGTCGGCGGAGGTTATCTCCCCATACTTACCGGCGGATTGCTCGGCGCTGATTACAGGCGTATTTTCGTTTTCCTCGTGCTGATCATTACGTTAGCAATCAAACCCTCTGGAATTCTCGGTAAGCCCGAAGTTATTGTGAAAGCATGAGACAGTCAAGTTCAGTTAGGAGGGACAAAACCGTGTCCGACTACAAAGATGAGGATAAAGTCATTCCCCGACCGTCAGGATTCTCTCTAAGTCAGGTGCTGCAATATTGGGATGCGCTTGTGGGCAAGGTGTGGGTGAGGAGGCTATTGCTGATTTGCGCGGCTATCTTGCTATTGGCCCTACCGCGATTCATAACCAGCAGCTATTGGATGCGCATCGTGGACATAGCGGGGCTCTATGTGATGATGGCTTTAGGATACAACTTGATGTTTGGCTATACAGGTCTCTTCAACCTGGGTTTTGCGGGCTATTTTGCCATCGGAGCGTATTGCTACGCTATTCTTGCTTCCCCTTTGCACGAAATGCACCTTCCTTTTCTTGTAGTTCTCCCCTTGGCGGTTGTTTTGACATCCTTGGTATCTTACCTGTTGGGTATCCCCTCACTATCGCTCATCGGCGATTACCTGGGGTTGGTAACTTTGGCCTTTGCTGAGATCCTGAGAATACTGGTGAATAATCTTGAGTTTACCAATGCATCCTATGGGATCATAAACATCGATCCGATTAGCCTGCCTTTCTTCACCTTCCAAACCGTGCAGGATTACTACTACCTCATCTTGCCCATCTGCGCGATAACGTATCTGGTCATAAAACGTTTGGAACAATCCAGGATTGGCCGGGCGTGGTTGGCGATCCGTAACGATGAAGAGGCTGCAAGGACATCTGGGTTGGATACCCGGCGCTTGAAGCTGTTGGCATGTGCTATCGGTGTGGCTCCAGTGGGGCTGGCAGGGGTGATCTTCGCAGGTATGCAAACCTTCGTTAGCCCCGAAAGTTTCACCTCGAGAGAGACCTGGTTGATCATTGCGATGGCCATTGTGGGTGGTCTTGGCAATGCCGATGGGGCGGTTTTAGGCGCGCTTCTGCTCACCATATTGCCAGAGCCCTTAAGAGGGACGCCCATAGAAAGCGCGAGGGCTCTCATTTACGGGCTGCTCTTGATATTCTTCTCACTTTTCCGCCCCCAAGGGATATTGCCAAGACGTCATCGGGCTGGCGAGAGCGAAGCAGTGCGGACAACCTGATATTAAGACATCGAGATCGCGAGGAAGCGTATTCATATCTCAGAACGGAGGTTGTGTCATGGCTTTAGCCGTTGACGATTTGAGTACAAGCAAACGCCCGAGCGAAACCGGCAACGAGTCAGGCAATTTCTTGGTGGTTAGAGACTTGTCGAAAGATTTCGGGGCGCTTAGGGCAGTGAATCGAGTGAGTTTTGAGATCCATCATGGGCAAATCTTCTCACTAATAGGCCCAAACGGTGCAGGCAAAACGACCACGTTCAATCTCATTACGGGGGTCTTACCTGCTACGGCCGGTGAAGTAACATTCTGTGGGCAAAAGATCCTGGGCTTGCCGGCACATAAGGTGACGGAGTTGGGGATCGCTCGGACATATCAGTTGATCCGCGTGTTTAAGAACATGAGCGTGTTGGAGAACGTTCAAGTCGGCACGCATTGCCGAACCCACAATGGGGTCTGGGATGCGATCCTGCGGGGCCCGAAGGCAAGGCGCGAGGAGAAATGGAGCCGTGACCGTGCCCTAGAGTTGCTGCGTTTTGTGGGTATAGACGAACATCGAGATAAGTTGGCGGGCACCCTGACCTTCGGCCATCAGAGACGCTTGGAGATTGCCCGGGCGTTAGCCACTGAGCCGAAACTGTTGCTGCTCGATGAGCCTACCGCGGGCATGAACCCCTCGGAGAAAGACGCGATGATCTCCCTGATCTACACGATCCGGGACCAAGGCATTACCGTCATGCTGGTAGAGCATGACATGAACGTGGTGATGGGCATCTCTGACTGGATAGCGGTTCTGGACCATGGGGTTAAGATCGCGGAGGGCACCCCAGCAGAAGTGCAGCGCGATGAAAGAGTCATAGAAGCATACTTAGGAAGGTGGGCGCATGAGCTTGCTGCAAGTTGAAGATCTGGTAACGAAATACGGTGAGATCCCCGCCCTGAGGGGGGTTTCCTTCGAGGTGAAAGAAGGCGAGATCGTGGCCCTGATTGGTGCGAACGGGGCGGGGAAATCCACCACCCTGATGACCATCTCTGGGGCATTGAAGCCATCCAGCGGGAGGATCATCTTTGATGGGAAAGAGATCCAAGGAATGCCCTCGCATGAGATCGTAAATCTGGGGATTATGCAGTGCCCGGAAGGAAGGAGATTGTTCACCACCATGTCTGTGGAGGAAAACCTCCTCTTGGGCTACTACAGTCGTCGTAACGAGGGCAATCCCACCGAAGCAATGCGCAGGGTCTTCAAATTATTCCCTGTCTTGGAGGAACGTCTTCACCAATCCAGTGGCACCCTGAGCGGAGGGGAACGACAGATGCTGGCCATAGGTCGGGCGCTAATGGCCAAGCCCCGACTCCTGATGCTAGATGAGCCTTCTCTAGGGTTGGCGCCCAAATTGGTAGAAGCGGTTCTGGATACCGTCAAACAAATTCGTGACGAGGGCGTCACGATCCTGCTGGTGGAGCAGAATGCCCGTGCAGCCCTGTCTATGGCCGATCGGGCCTACACCCTGGAAGTCGGGCAGATCACATTAGAAGGAACAGGACAGGAACTCCTCCGAGATGAAAGGGTGCTGAAGGCATACCTCGGCGGAAAATAGCCCTGTGCACCCATTGAGAGAGTTGAGGATACACGCGGCATTTAACGTGGGTCTGAGGAGTTGGTCCTTGTGTCCTATGTGACAGAGAGGTCAAAAGAACTCTTCGCGCGAAGCCTGCGGGTGTTGATTGAGGGTGTTAGTTCTCCTTCCCGGGGGCCGGCCAATTATGGCGAATACCCCCCTCTTTATTGAGCATGGCGAGGGCTCCTACATCTACGACGTGGATGGCAATCGCTATGTGGACTGGATGATGTCCTACGGTCTGGAGCCACTGGGCCATGCTCACCCCCTCATCGTCGAAGCGGTGAACGAAGCCGTCCGCACCGGGCCGCATTTTGCGGCTGCCACGGAGATAGAAGTAGAGGTGGCCGAGTTGCTCCAGCAAATGGTGCCCAGCGCAGAGCGCGTGCGCTTTGCCAACACGGGCACCGAGGCGACCATGGCAGCCATCCGGCTGGCGAGAGGTTACACGGGCAAACCCAAGTTCCTCAAATTCGAGGGACATTATCTCGGCTGGTATGACGACTTTCTGGTCAGCGTCCATCCCACAGAGCCTGTCAGGCTGGGCTACCGTAACGACCCGATCAAACTTATCGAGAGTTCGGGATTGAACCGGCATGCTTTAGACGACACCATTGTGGTCCCCTGGAATGATCTGCAGGCTGTCGAGCGGGCCATTGATACCTATCGCGGGCAGATCGCGGCGGTCATCACGGAGCCGGTGATGGCCAACATGGGCATCATTCCCCCAGAGCCTGGCTATCTGCAGGGGCTACGCGATCTGACCCGTGCCCACAACATTTTGCTCATCTTCGACGAAGTCACAACCAACCTGCATGTCGCGCCAGGCACCTGTCAGGCGTATTATGGTGTTGAGCCTGATATTTCCACGTTGGGTAAGGCGCTGGGGAATGGATTGCCGTTGGCCGCCATTGTCGGTCGGGCTGATATTATGGAGGCGTTCGCCTGGGGCGGAGTACTGCATTATGGGGCGCAGAACGCCTCGCGCATAGGGCTATATGCCACACGGACAGGCCTGCGGGAACTAAGCCGCAACGACGGCGCGGCTTTACGTCACGCGGAGCGCATCGCACGCAAACTGTCTGATGGACTGCGCGATCTGTTCAAAGCGCGGGGCACGAGGGCAATTGTGCAGAACGTGGGTGCGATGCTGCAGATCTTCTTCACCGAGCGCCCGGTCATCCGCGATTATCGTGAGTTCTGCACCCACGTGGATCAATCCAAATTCAAGGAGTTCGCGCGGGCGCTTTTCCGGTACGGGGTGTACATGAGCCCCTCTCCAGTACTACACTCCATCGCAACAGCAGCCCATACGGATGAGGACGTACACTTCACTCTCGAGGCAGCGCGAAAGGCTCTTGACGATATAGAACGATGAGTTTGCAGCGCGAGGGTGTGCTGAGGGAAGCATTTAATGCCTCCCAGTTGTCATAAGGATAGATCAAGGTGCCCAGCACCTTGGGGATGACTATGCGCTCTTTATGGATGTACTGCACGTCCTCGCCCGTTCCTTTTGAACTGTTACGCCGGCTATAACGTCACAAATCGATTCCAAATTTGCTCCTCATGCCGGAGAGGCGCGCACGAATAGATAGAGGCGTAGGGAAAAAGAAGATGTCCGTCGTCTTGAGCGAGAAAGATAGAGCCATGTTAGATGGCAAGTATGGGGAAGCAGCGCGGCTTGCCATGTCCATCTTGGTGAGGATGGCCGAGGTCTATGGTGCTACGGAGATGATGGATGTAACCCAGGCTCACATTGACGGCTGCGGCCTAATGAGCGAATCTGGCCTGGAGTTCGCGGAGACTTTGGCCGCCCATGGGGGGAGAGTTTCCATCCCCACAACTTTGAATATGATTCCCCTGGATCTTCAGAACTGGAGGCAGTTCGGTATACCGGAGGACTTTGCAGCGAAGGCCATCCGGCTGGCTAAGGCTTACACAGATATGGGGTGTATCCCCACTTGGACCTGTGCACCTTATCAAGGCTACCTAACGCCCAGGTTTGGCCAGCAAATAGCCTGGGCCGAATCGAATGCCATCGTCTACGCCAATTCGGTTCTGGGGGCACGGACCAATCGTTACGGGGATTATATGGACATCTGCGCTGCTATCACAGGCAGGGTCCCCAAGTATGGCCTCCACCTGAAACACAATCGCAAGGGTCAAATTCTTCTGCGGCTCGTGGATATCGAACCCGCTGTATTACAGGACGACACTTTCTACCCGGCATTAGGTCATCTCATTGGCACTCTGGCCCAGGATAAAATCCCCGTGATCGAAGGACTCCCTCCAGGGGCAACAAGTGATCAACTGAAGGCTTTGGGCGCGGCTGCCGCCTCTTCCGGTGCGGTGGCCCTCTTCCACGCAATTGGCGTGACCCCGGAGGCGAGCACTCTGGAAGAAGCCTTCCAGGGTGATGCTCCAGAGCGAGTCATTGACATCCATTCCTCTGATCTACTGGCAGCGCGGGCAGATTTATCCACGGCAGAAGAAGGAGCCAGGCTCGATTGGGTTGTTTTGGGCTGCCCTCATTTCTCTTTCACAGAGTTCGAACGGCTTGCGGAACTCATCCGGGCACATAAAGGTCGGTCCGTTCACCCAAATGTGAAGTTCCTCATTATTTCGAACCAAGTTGCTTACTCCTTGCTGCAGAGGAGCGACCTGATGGACGTCCTCATGGACTTTGGGGTTCGGATCACCCTGGATACTTGCGTCTTTCACACTCCAATAATCCCTTCCGATGCGAAAGTGCTGATGACCAATTCTGGCAAGTGCGCCTATTACGCGCCGGGCGAACTGGGCCTGCAAGTTGCCTTCGGCAGCATGGCAGATTGTGTGCGCTCCGCTGTGGAAGGGTATGTGTGCCGGGGGAGAGCATGACAGGCAAAATCTGGATCGGCCGGCCAGTGATTGCCGGCTCGGCAGCGGGGATAGCCTTAGTGTCAAAGGAGCCTCTCAGCCTCTGGGGTGGATTGGATACCCGCACGGGAGAGATCATTGACCGACGTCATGAGCGATCCGGAGCAGTTGTTGCGGGAAAGGTGTTCGTTTTCCCACAGGGGAAGGGTTCCAGCACGAGCAGTGCCGTCCTGCTTGAGACCATCAGGACGGGTGTAGCGCCCGCTGCAATCATTAACCTGAAGGTGGATCCTATCTTGGCCTTGGGGGCCATTGTTGCCGATGAACTGTATCACCGAACGGTGCCCATCATAGTTCTGCCGGAAGAGGACTTCTGCTCTATAAGAGAAGGGGATTACCTCGTCATCGAACCCAATGGCGTGGTGAGGAAAGTAGAAGTCAACGGAACCCCCTGACGCTCTCGCCTGGAATGCAACTTTCGATCACAGGAGTATCCTGTGATTTGCCTGAGAGATGTATGTGAGGTGATTTGGTGGAAGCGATAGAAGCCATTCTACGGGAAGCAAAAAGGGTCCTTCCCCCGTGGGATGAAGTGTCTGCTGAAGCCCGTGAACGAGCCGAAAACATCGAAATAGGCCAGACGCTCTTCTTGAGGAAACACGGGGTGGCTTCGGAAGCAGATTACAAGAGGCGGGCAAAACAGCAAGGCAAGATAATGCTCCATGCCCATATCGGCCTGAACAGCTGGGAAGAGACCAAGATAGCCTTGCTCTATCTGGATGACGAAATGTCGAAGAGGGGCTTGGAAATAGACAGATTCGGCCTATGCCTCGATCGAGTGATGGCTTATCCGCCAGAGATGCGCGATTCTGTTCTGCGTGAAACCGGCCCCCAGTTAAAGTCCCTCGAGGATTGGATAGAAGTGGGGCAGGTTGTGCCTATGCAACCCCATGCGGGGGATTTTATGATCGGCTTTCCTGCCTCCATGATCAATACCGAGAACGCGCTGCGGGCAGGAATCACCACCATAGGAAACCTGTCTCAGTATTTCGCACATGGCCTTCCGGCTTGGACAGACGAAGTGACGACGACTCTCGAGACAGCGAAGGCCCTGTCGGTTATGGGCAGACTTAAAGATAAAGGGACGTTGGTTCATTCCTATCTCGATGATGGATTCGGCTCACTTTTCAATGACTACGCCGATGTGGTAGGGTGGGCGTATTTAGAGAAATACATAGTGGAGGATCTTTTTGGTGCGAAATTAGCCCATTGTTTCGGAGGGGTTACCGCTGACCCGCTGATGAGAGTGGCTTGGGTAATGATCATCAAAGAGATCCACGGCGAGGACTGTTTGGGTTCCATGTGGTATGGCGATACCATTTCCTTCAGCGAGGACTTTGACAAGAACCTGGGCCTTAACGCCGAGTACCTGCTCTGGGATATGGTCGCCCAATTGGTCTGCCCCACTGGCCATGCTATGGTCCCGTTGCCGGTCACGGAAGCAGTGCGGATCCCCTCCGCCAAGGAGATCCTGCAAGTTCACGTTTTCGCCCGGCGTGTCGAAGAGTCTGCGCGCCGCTTAGCGCCCCATCTCGACCTCACGAAGGCGGAGAGAATACGAGATAGATTGATCGAGTCTGGAAGAGGCGTGTTCGAGCGCGCTCTTTCAGGCCTACAGGCACAGGGGGTGGACATCCGGAATCCGCTGGAGACGCTTTTTGTGCTAAAGAAGATGGGTGCGGAGAGGTTCGAACGAGAATACGGCGCAGGTGTCCCAGATTCCACTTGGCCACGAGGCAGAAAACCGGTGCAACTCACGGATATGTTTGCGCGGACTTACGGATTGAGCCAGACCATCGCTCGGGATCTGCCGAGAGTGAGGCGAGGGGGCAAGGTCGTGTTGGCTTCTACGGATGTGCACGAGCACGCGCTCTTCATAATCCAAAAGGCTCTCGCCGCCATGGGTCTATCACCTATAATGGCTGGCCCAGAAAAGCACCCCGCTGAGATCGTGAAAATCGCATCCATCGAGTGGGCAGACGCAATCGTAGTGGGTACATACAATGGTATGGCGCTCGAGGTAGGGAAGACACTGCGCGGTGCACTGGATGAAGTAGGGTTGAAGGTGCCGGTCTTTATGGGCGGAAAGTTGAATCAAGTGGTTGAGGGCAAAGCGCTCCCGGTAGATGTTTCTGCCGAGATAGCGGCACTGGGCTTGATTCCTTGTCAGACAATTCAGGAACTGCTCGACAAATTGGGAGAGAAGTTCAGATGACACAAGGAGATAGTTTCGTCGGCCCACAGGCCGCACATCGGCGACAGATCTACAAGGGTGCCGGTTATGCGCATGACGACTTCGGCAAGCCGCACATCGGGGTGGCAAATGCGTGGACGGAGGCATCGCCAGCCCACATGCACCTCAGAGAATTGGCCGAGTGTGTCAAGGCAGGGATCTGGCAAGCAGGAGGAGTCCCGTTCGAGTTCGGCGTTTTCGCCACCTGTGGAAATATCGCGGTTGGTACAGAGAATATGAAGTATGAACTCGCCATCCGAGATGTTCTGGCTGCCTCAGTTGAGATCATGTCCAGGGTGCATCTCTTTGACGGCCTGGTCTTGCTTGCCTCGTGTGATAACATCATCCCCGGGTTGCTGATGGGAGCAGCGAGGGTCAACCTCCCCTCGATCATGGTCTCCGGCGGTCCCATGCTCGCGGGCGAATGGCGAAAGGGCACCGTGCTGCCCCCCGATGTGAATGAAGCCGTTTTCGGTGCGCTTCCTCTTGGTCTCATCAGCGAGCAGGAATTGCTCGAGATGGAGAACTGCGCTTGTCCAGGGGCAGGAGCCTGCCCAGTAATGGGAACGGCTAACACCATGCAGATCTTGACCGAGGCTATGGGAATGGCGCTCTCTGGCTCAGCGACTATCCCTGCTATTATGGCGGGTAGGCGCCGGGTGGCTCGAGAGTCTGGTCAGAAGATTGTGGAGTTGGTGAAGGCAGGTATCCGACCTTCCGACATCCTCGATGAGAGGGCTCTCCGAAACGCTATCGTTGTGAACGCGGCCATTGGCGGATCGACGAATGCACCCCTGCACATTATGAGCATAGGCAGGGAGTTTGGCATCGAGATAGAGTTGGAGTTGTTTGATGAGATCAGCAGGAAGACCCCGCTTTTGGCCTCGGTGGTTCCCAATGGTCCGCATACGGTGATTGATTTTTACAAAGCAGGCGGAGTTCCTGCCTTGTTGAAGGAACTGGGCGATTTGATAGATTTGAGCGCTCTGACCGTCAATGCACGCACCATCGGCGAAAATATTCGGGGCGTTCACGGCAGTCGTGGCGAGGCGATTGCCCGTCGGGATAAGCCAGTGCAACCAGAGGGAGGGTTTGCAGTGCTCAGGGGAAACATAGCCCCGCACGGTGCAATCGTTCGCACATCTGCTATCAAGCCGGAGATGCTAGTACACAGGGGGCCGGCAAAGACCTTCAACAATGACCAGGATGCATGGGAGGCAATTGTGCAGGGCAGGATACAACCGGGCGACGTCATCGTGGTGCGCTATGAGGGACCGAAGGGCGCTCCGGGGATGAAAGAGGTGATGCTATCCACCGATGCCCTGTACCGGATCGGCCTCGAGGGGTCGGTGGGGCTGATCACGGATGGTCGCTTCTCCGGGTTCAATCGCGGCCCAATTGTGGGACATGTTTCCCCGGAAGCCATGGAGGGTGGCACGATCGCTGTCATCGAGGATGGCGATGTGATTGAGATAGACATCCCTGCTCGGAAATTGAATGTGGCACTCTCAGAGGACGAGATCCAACGGCGGCTAAGAAATTGGCAGCATCCAGAGCCTAAGACGAAGAAGGGGTTCCTGGCGATCTACGCTCAGATGGCATTGCCAGCCCATCAGGGGGCTGCAATGCAGAGATGGGACTTCTCTACATAGATTTTTGGGTGAATGGGCGGAATGAAAAAGTTATCTGCCCCCAGAAACACCCCATTGGGCCCTAGGAAGGAGGATCTTATCGGACAAGTCGAGTAAACAGGGGTGCGTTTTCGAACCAAGGGAGCGACGCAGATAAAGAGCATGAGGCTGTCAAGAAACTTCCAAAATCCAGTGGAGGGGCAAAATGCTTGGATATATGGGAAAGATTCTGCGGGTCAACCTGACAGATAAAAGGATAACCGAGGAGGAGTTAGAAGAAGGTGTCGCCAGACAATTTCTCGGCGGCAGGGGCCTGGGTGCGAAGATCCTGTTTGACGAACTCAAGCCCGGCATTGATCCCCTTGGACCCGAAAACAAGTTGGTTGTGGCAGCGGGTGTCGTCACCGGTATACCGTTCGGCGGGAACTGCCGGTACGTGATCATGGCGAAGTCCCCGTTGACAGGCATCTGGGGAGAGGCAAATGCGAGTGGCTTCTTTGGGCCGGAACTGAGATTCGCGGGTTTTGATGCGCTCGTGGTGGAGGGCAAGTCTGAAAAGCCGGTTTACCTATGGATTCACGATGGAGAGGCGGAGATTCGAGATGCGAGCCACCTGTGGGGCAAAATTACCGGAGATACCGAAGGCCTGATACGGGAAGAGTTGCAAGATAGTAAGGTCCGGATCGCCTCCATAGGGCCTGGCGGCGAGAACCTGGTTCGATTCGCGTGCGTATTGAGCGACATTCACCACGCGAATGGCAGAAGCGGTATGGGCGCGGTAATGGGCTCCAAAAAATTAAAGGCAATCGCAGTCCGTGGCACTCAGAAGATACCGTTGGCGGACAGCGGGAGGGTCTTGGAATTGGCCAAACGGGCCAACAAAGAAGTCTGGGAGGGTGCATACGGTGATCTCCTCCACAAATACGGGAGCGATGGCGATCTGGATGATCTCCATGCCACGGGTCGCCTGCCAACCAAGAACTTCCGGCGGTGCACCTTTGAAGGGTACGAGAACCTAACTGGCGAAACCATGGCGGAAACCATTCTGGTCAGGCGAGACCCCTGCTTTGCGTGCCCTGTATCGTGTAACCAGGTCGTCGCGGCAAAAGAACCGTATGTGGTTGATCCAGCCTATGGCGGGCCAGAATACGAGACGGCTGCTGCCCTGGGTTCTCTGTGTATGAACGACAACCTCGTGGTCCTGGCGAAAGCGAACGAACTTTGCAACAAGTACTCCATAGATACGATCTCAACTGGCGTAAGCATTGCCTTCGCCATGGAGTGTTATGAGAAAGGCCTGATTACTAAAGAAGACACCGGAGGGCTGGACCTCACCTGGGGGAGTGACGAGGCCATCATTCAACTGATTGAGAAGATTGCCAGACGAGAGGGCATTGGGGATCTCTTAGCCGAAGGGGTGAAGAGGGCGGCTGAAAAAATAGGCAGGGGCGCCGGTGAATTTGCAATGCATATTAAAGGGCAAGAGGTGCCCATGCATGAACCAAGAGGAAAGAAAGGCGTGGGATTAGCGTACGCCATTTCCAACCGGGGTGCTTGCCACTTGCAGGCCGAGCACGATGACTTCTTCGAAGACGAGGCTTGGTTGTTCCCCGAAATAGGCTTGGACCAGACAGTACACAGGCTGGATATGGGCAAGGACAAAGCCAGAATGGTCAAGGTTTTGGGGGACTTCAAGGCCCTGTACGATAGTCTCTCGGTGTGTATGTACGCATCGTGGCCAGAGGGCGGCGTGAAGCCACACACCATCAGGGACATCGTGGCAGCAGCAACGGGATGGGATGTCACGATGACCGAACTGATGCTCGTTGGGGAGAGAGCCTTTAACTTGTGCAGGGCGTTCAACGTTCGCGAGGGGATCTCGAGGAAGGACGATGTGCTGCCAGCCAGGCTGATGGAGCCCCTGCCAGAAGGTCTATACAGTGGCGAGGCCATACCGCAAGATGCCTTTGACAAAATGCTGGATTACTACTATGAGTTCCGGGGGTGGGATAAAGGGACTGGAATTCCGACGAGAGAAAGGCTCGAAAATCTGGGATTAGGTTATGTAGCAGAGGAGTTGGGTGCCTTAGGGCTGCTGAAATAGAGGGGCAAGTTGCATAAACGGATAGCGTGCTTTCAGATGCGGAATCTCTATGACGGAGATTCCGCATCTCACTACCCTTTTGGTCCCAAAGGGTGTCTGGGGTCCTCTGAGTAGGTGTGCGTCGAGCGTTGCTATCGCAAATGCTGGAAAGATAAGAGGTGATTCCGCTTATGAAAGTGAAGGTCGAGTTCTGTTGTGGATTGGCTCTGCGTCTGAGCAGAGAAAAGGCAGCACTCATCGAGGTGAGCGATGATGCCACTTTGCGCGATGTCTCCAAGGCTCTCGCGGAAAGGTTCCCCGCTTTTCTAGGCCCGCTCATCGTTCCAGAGACGTATGATTTGGTCAAGCCCCACTTCTTCAATGTGAACGGGCAGCGCGTCGCGCAGAGTTTAGATATCAAAGTCAAGGACAACGAACGCCTTTTGTTGATGTCCCCTGTCGCAGGGGGGTAGAATTTCAGGAGAGGGAACAAGGGAGAAAGTGGGGTGTTATAGAGAATGAAATTGCAGGATAGGGTGGCGCTTATATCCGGGGGCAATTCAGGTATTGGCCGGGCCACAGCCGTGCTCTTCGCCAAAGAGGGAGCCCGAGTGAGTATTGTGGCACGTGATGAGACGCGGGGTAGTCAGACGTTGGAGGAGATTGCAAAGAGCGGTGGACAAGCCATCTTCCTTGCCTGTGACATCCGGAAAGCCGGGGATTGCCAGAAAGCCGTAGAGCGCACAATCGAGGCCTTTGGCCGCCTCGACATCCTCGTTAATAACGCCGGCGTGATCTATCCGGGCAAAACCGTGGTAGATACTACGGAAGAAGAGTGGGATCGCACAATGGAGGTCAATGTAAAAGGCGCTTACTTGATGTCCAGATATGCCATCCCTTGGATGGTGAAGAATGGCGGCGGGGTCATCATAAATACGGCTTCCGTCTGGGGGTTAGTGGGTGGTAAGGGGGCAGCCGCCTACTGTGCTTCCAAAGGAGCGATGGTGCTCCTCACAAAGGCCATGGCCTTGGATCATGCCAGCCAGAATATCCGCGTGAACTGTATCTGCCCTGGCAGTGTGGACACGCCGATGTTGAGACAGGAGATGGAAGAATTAGGGGGCGTTGAGAAACTTCGCCCTGTATTCGAGTCTAAACACCCACTGGGCCGTATCTGCACACCTGAAGAGGTAGCCAAAGCAGCCCTTTACCTGGCTTCCGATGACTCAACCTTTGTTACCGGGTGTTCTTTGGTTATCGATGGTGGCCGTACCGCAGGTGGATGACGCCTTTTAGAAGTTAGAGACCACGCGGTTGTGGCGAGTCCCTCTATGTGCACAGCGTCCTCTGTGATCTTAGGAGGTGTTCTGAGATGAAACTCCGTGTGCTGACGCAAGCCGATGTAAAGCAGGCCATCTCTATGCCCCAGGCCATCGAGGCGGTGAAAAGGGCTTTCGCCCAATTATCGGCTGGCCGCGCCAATGTGCCCCTGCGCACCCAACTAGCCGTGCCAAAGCACAATGGAGTGGCCATCTTTATGCCCGCCTATCTGGAAGAGACCGATTCCATGGCCGTGAAGATCGTCTCCGTCTTCCCAGGTAATGTGGATATGGGGTTGCCCACCATCCACGCCTTGGTCATCGTGGTGGATACAGCCACCGGCCAGCCAATCGCAGCTATGGATGCCACCTATCTGACCGCCTTGCGCACCGGAGCCGCCTCCGGTGTAGCCACCGACCTTCTGGCCCGCCGCGATGCCAGCCGAGTGGCCATCTTCGGCACGGGGACACAGGGTCGCACCCAACTGCAGGGAGTGTGCGAAGTCCGCGACATCACCCGAGTCTGGGTCTACGACCGGGTTCGCCATAGGGCCGAGCAATACGCGGCAGAAATGAAATGCCGGGGCGGGCGGATCCCCGCCGATATTATCGTGGCCGATTCCCCCGCCGAAGCGGTGGCCGAAGCGGACATTATCTGTACGGCCACCACCTCTACCACCCCTGTCTTCAGCGATGCCCACCTAAAGCCGGGTGTGCACATCAACGGCATCGGTTCCTACAACCCTCAAATGCAAGAAGTGGATGAAGCCACCGTCGCCAGGGCCAAGATCGTGGTGGATTCCCGTTTGGCCTGCTTGGCCGAGACCGGAGATCTCGTCATCCCCATAAGCAAAGGACTCATTTCTGAGAAAGACGTTCACGCTGAGTTAGGCGAGATCATCTTGGGATGGAAGCCTGGGCGCGAGAAAGAGGATGAGGTAACCTTTTTCAAATCGGTGGGCAATGCGGTCCAAGATGTTGCGGTGGCTCAGGTGGCCCTTTCGGTCGCGGACGAGAGGGGGCTGGGCATTCAAGTAGAGTTGTGAGGCTCAGCGAAGCAATTTGGGAAGTTCTCCTCGGCTCTATCGCGAACTAATGGGCATTCTCAAACACCCCTGGCAGACCTCAAACCTGTAACCCCATTGTTCACAGCGTGGCGCTCTACCCCCGATGAGCTGGAATGCTCTGTGACACCCATTTAACTGGACGATGATCGTATCGTTCAGGAGGATTGTCGTCCAATTGTCCGCTTTTTGTCTGGTTCCCGACCGATTCCTGTCAGGCAAGAAACGCTCATTGGGTTATAATAAAGGGAATTGAGCCTCTGGGTTCTCCAAACGCTTTTGATATATGAACCCTTTTGGCACATTTATGCCTCCGTATTATAATTGCGCTCGTGATCGGCAGCGCGGATGTACGCATAGGCTGGGCTGCCGACTTTCACGTGGAATGATAGCGAAACGACACTATGGTGCTAAGCAGAGTGGCTAGCGATGAGGGAACATATCTGGCATGCTAAGAAAGTCCGTGAAGTCCTCGATCATTGGGGAGTAGACCCCCAACAGGGTCTGGACTCAGAAACTGCCCGGACACGGCTGGCGGAATGGGGCCCCAACCTCCTTCAGGCAAAGGCGAAGGCCAGCCCCTTAGAACAATTCGTTCGTCAGTTTACGGATTTCATTGTATTGGTGCTCATTGGTGCGGCCCTCCTCTCCGGGCCCCTGCTTGGGGAGTGGACCGATGCCATCGCCATTTTGGCCATCGTGTTTCTCAATGCCACGCTGGGCTTCATCCAGGAATACCGTGCTGAGCGCGCCTTGGAGGCCCTGAAAGAGTTGACTGCCCCGATGGCCACTGTCCTACGTCAAGGCGAGACCACAACCATCCCGGCCAAAGAGGTAGTCCCCGGCGATATCATTCTCCTGGAAACAGGTTCCCTGGTCCCGGCGGATGCACGGCTAATAGAAGCCCATAACCTACGTACCAACGAGTCCTCGCTGACCGGGGAGTCCACGCCAGTGGAGAAAGTGGCCAACGAAACCCTGGATGAACAAACGCCCCTGGGCGACCGCCGCAATATGGTCCACTCCAGCACCGTTGTTGTGTATGGCAAGGGTCGTGCCGTCGTCACAGCCACGGGGATGAACACGGAACTGGGCAAGATTGCCGGGATGTTGCAGGAAATCGGCGAGGAACAGACGCCCCTGCAGCAAGAACTGGACCGAGTGGGCAAATTGCTGGTTTATGGCTGCCTGACCATCGTAGCAGTGGTCTTTGGGTTGGGGCTCATACACCAAGAACCCCCGCTGGAGATGTTCCTGGTAGCGATCAGCCTGGCGGTGGCCGCGATTCCAGAGGGCCTGCCAGCAGTGGTTACGATTGCCCTGGCCTTGGGTGTGCAGCGCATGGTGAAGCGCAACGCCCTGGTTCGCCGGCTGCCATCGGTGGAGACGCTGGGCGCGGCCACCGTGATCTGCGCCGATAAGACGGGCACACTCACCGAGAACAAGATGACTGTCCGCCAGGTGGTTACAGCCAACCACAACATCTACGTCACGGGCGAAGGCTATATGCCAGAAGGGCGTTTTGAGGTGGACTCCGGGCCCTTGAGCGTTGACCACTGTGATCTCCAACTCGTCCTCAAGATCGGGGCTCTGTGCAACAACGCCGAACTGAAAGCGCCAAGCAGCGGTGGCGACTGGACCGTACGTGGTGACCCGACCGAAGCCGCCCTGCTCGTCTCGGCTGCCAAGGCCCATATCTCCCTATCGGCATTAGAACATGACTATCCGTTTGTGGAAGAGATACCCTTCGATGCACGGCGCAAGCGGATGACCATTGTGCGAGCGGTGAGCGATGACCAAAACGCGCCTCCAGACGTAAATTGTCAGGCCCTCTCCAAAGGAAGGCGTGTGGCCTTTGTCAAAGGCGCGCCAGATCTCGTGTTGGAGTTGTGCACCCACATTTACGTGGACGGCAAGGTCGAAAGGCTGTCTGACCGAAAACGGCAACAACTTCTGGAGACCAATAGCCAATTGGCTGGTCAGGCGTTGCGCCTATTGGCCATGGCCTATCGGCCATTGGATAGCGACGGCCCTTACACCGCCGAGAATATCGAGCGGGATTTGATTTTCGCCGGGATGCAGGCCATGATAGACCCACCGCGTAGTGAAGCCAAAGCAGCCGTGGACAAATGCAAGCGGGCTGGCATCGAAGTGGTGATGATCACTGGCGACCATCGTAACACGGCCGTTGCCATTGCCCGTGAGTTGGGCCTCTACAAAGAGGGTGATCTGGCGCTCACCGGGGCAGATTTGGACAAAATCGGCGATTCAGAACTCGAACAGATAATAGAGCGCGTCCGCGTCTACGCCCGCGTGTCGCCGGAACACAAATTGCGCATTGTGCGGGCTTGGAAAGCGCGAGGCCACATCGTCGCTATGACCGGCGATGGCGTGAACGATGCCCCGGCCCTGAAGGAATCCGACATCGGCATCGCCATGGGGATCACGGGGACGGATGTGTCAAAAGAGTCTTCGGATATGATACTGGCCGACGACAACTTTGCTTCTATTGTGGCCGCAATCGAAGAGGGGCGGGCCATCTTCGATAATATCCGCCGGTTCATCCATTACCTGCTCTCCTGCAATATCGGCGAGGTGATGACCCTTTTCGTGTCCTCGCTGATCCCTGGATTTCCATTGCCCCTCTTGCCCATCCAGATCCTGTGGATCAACCTGGCGACGGACAGCGTGCCCGCCTTGGCATTGGGTGTGGAACCGGCCGAGCCCGGTATTATGGAGCGGCCACCCCGCCCGGCCCGAGAGACCATCATCACCAGGGGGATTGCCAGCGTGATGGGGTTCCAGGGGTTGCTGATCGGCCTGCTGACTCTGGGAGCCTTCGCCATCGAGTATTATCTGGTCGGTGGCGGGGTGGAGCGGGCGCGGGTGATGGCCTTTTCCGCAACCATCTTCGCGCAGAACCTGCACGCTTTCAACTGTCGTAGCCAGCGACATTCGCTGTTACGGCTTGGGCCATTTTCCAACCCTTGGCTGGTTGTGGCATTCCTTCTGGTGGTCATCAGCGAGATGGCCATCATCTACCTGCCCTTCTTCCAGCCGGTTTTCGCCACGATGCCCCTCTCGCTCCAAGACTGGGGGATCGTGATCGGACTGGGTAGTATCCCCCTGATAGTGATGGAGGCAGTGAAGTTATTGCGAGCATGGCGCGAGAAGAGAAGGTGCTGAAATTGTTGTCTACCCAACAAAAAGCCGGAGCCAACGCCCCGGCTTTTTGTCTTTGTGATGGTGCTTCCCTTGACCCGCCTACGTTCTTGCCATCTGCAATAACCACTCTGGCACCCAGAACTTGCCCCATCCCAGAATGCTCAGCGCCGTAGAGAGCAGGAAGATGCCCACGCTGATGGCGATGAGGATTTTGTCGCGGCGCTGGTAGGTGAGTTGATGTAGCCAGGTGCGGCGTGCCACGCCAAAGGCTCGCAGGTCCATAGCGTCGGCTATCTCCTCGCCGCCGACGATGGCACCGATAGTTACCGGCACAATGAGTGGGGCAAGTTTGCGAATCTGGCTCACGATGCCCCCCTCGAGGCGCTCCAGTTCGTACCCGCGTGCCTTCTGGGCATCGAGGGTGATCGAGAAGTCACGGCCCAGTGTGGGTACGAAGCGGAAAGCCAGGTCGGTGGCGTAGGCAAATTTGTCGGGCAAGCCCAGGCCGCGGAAGGTGACACCGTAGAGCCGGGGGTCCACAGTGTAGGGAATGATGATAGCCAGTCCGCTGATGGCCAGCATACGCGTCATCTGGCTGAGGCCGAACATGACGCGCTCGGCGGTGACGGGGAAATTGATCTCGCGCCCGAGAATGGGGAGGGTGAAAGAGGGGAGATAGAAGAGCACGTGCTCCTCGGTATAAACACCGGTCCCCCCTCTTCCAGTCACGAACGCGAGCAGGGTCAGGAAGGTGATGAACCCCCCAACCAGAATCCATACCCGCCGGGTTTCACGAAAGGTGAGCCTAGCCAGCACGAACTGGCCCAAGGAGACGGCCAGGAAAAGCAACATCACCCGCAGGTCCCAGAACTGGATGATCGAGAACAGCATACACAGCATGAAGATGAGACGGGCCCGAGGGTCCAGTTTCTGGATGATGGTATTCCGTTCCCGATATCTCCAGGTGACCAGCATTTACCGGCCCGTCCTCTGAGCGACAGCGAAATAGGCCACCAGCAAGATGGGCAACAGGATGACCATATTGAGGATGTTCGGCACCGCTGCGGGCATGAACTCGCCGATGACTGCGGTCATCAGGCTGTAGCCGTTGATCCAGATGTCGGCGATAGCGGCGAAGCCGATGCCGATGATCACCCCCAGCGCGCCCCATACCTCTGCGGCGGCTACATCCAGGTGGAAGCGTTCCAACAGGAAGCGGCCTGCGATTATCAGCACGCCGGCGATGACGGCTGCCCAAGACCAGAAACTGAAGTCCTCGATCTCGCCTGTCCAGGGGCCGATCACCTTTGGATTGATGAACACGAGTGCCGCGAAGATGGCCAGCAGGACGATGGTGACGACGGTCAGCGTGTTCAGGCTGCGCTTCTTGTCAGCGAAGAGGAGGACCAAACCGGGGACAAAGCCCATCAGGCCGTTGCCCATGTCCCAGGCCGGATAGACACCCCAGCCGCTGAGGAAGTCACCCAGGATATTGCCAGCCGCGCCGGTGAAGAAGCCCACCACCGGGCCAAAAATATACCCGAAGAAGATGGGGATCACCACCGCCGGGCGCAGGGCTACTTGGCTGACGGACGGCATAGGGATGGTGTTGAAGACCCAGCAGAAAACCCCATAAAGCGCGGCGCCGAGAGCCATGTAAACCACCTGGCGGGTTCCAACCTCCCAGGCTTTATTGTCCGCCGTGGCGAAGTAAATGATGAAGATGAGCACCGCACCAATGGCCACGAAGACGGCCCACATGATCCCCTGGAGTTGGCCTCCCGAAGCGATATTGACGAGAAGCATGAGGGCAATGAGCAAAACGAAGACGGCCACCCAGGTCAATAATTTGTTCTGCATCTCCATTCTCCTTTCTTGATTTTATTTGGTTTGACCCCGCCACCCTCCACGCGGAGTTAAGCCACTACGTTCCGGAGCAGCGAGCCAGCGCTTCGGCGCGCATGAATCGTCCCGTGCGTCCCAGTGCTTCCAGATTGGCTTGCAGGAGCGATGTCGGATACAAGTGACATTCTCTTAACAGTTCGGGATCCGAAAGCACCTCCTCCGGCTTCCCGTCGCCGACGATGCGTCCCTCATCCATGAGGACCACCCGGTTGGCGTAACTGACCGCCAAATCGAGGTCATGGGTGATGAAAAGAATAGCCGAGAAGTAAGGCAATCGCAGGATACAATCCATGAATTCCATGTAATTGCGGTAATCCTGTCCGGCGGTAGGCTCATCCATTGCCAGTATGCGCGAGCGCATAGCCAAGATCGCAGCGATGCTAACCCGCTTCTGCTGGCCGAAACTGAGGGCCAGGGGCGGGTAGTTCTCCAGTCCCCTCAGGTTCAGGGTGCGCACCGCCTCCGCCACGCCCTCCTCGATGTCCTGCGCGCTGTAGCCCAAGTTGCGCGGACCGAAAGCCAGTTCTTCTCGCACCGTCGGCGCGAAGAGCATGTGGCTGGGGCTCTGGAAGACGTAGCCCAGGGTGCGCGCCAGTTGCGCCGTGCTCGTCTGGCGCGTATCCTGCCCGGCCACGATGACCTGACCCACGGTGGGCTTCAGCAAGCCGATGGCATGTTTCACCAGTGTGGTCTTGCCCGCGCCATTGGGGCCGAGGATGGCGAGCACGTCGCCGGAACGGATGGTGAGGTTGATATCGCGCAGGGCAGTGAGACCATCTTGATAGGCGAAGGTAACGTTGTCAAACACGACCAATGGCTCGCCCGCGCTGACTTGGGCAGTAAAGGCTGCGGCGGATTCCATCTCGGACTCGATTTCCTTGGCCTTCTCCATCACCAGCGGCGCAGGCAACTTCACCTCACCGTATTCGACGGCGCGGGCGAAGCCGTCCAGGTCACCGAAGTAGCGCTGCTGGCCTTGCACCAGAAAGAGCGCCTTGTCGGGTCTGATGGAGAGCACATCCTCGACGCGGTGCTCGATGATGATGATCGTGCGCCCCTCGTCGGCCAAGCGGCGTATCATCGCCAACGCCTCGTGGGCACTGAATGGATCGAGGTTGGCGAGCGGCTCGTCGAGGAGGAGGATGGAGGGTCGCATGGCAAGCGTGCCGGCAATGGCGACCTTTTGCTTCTCGCCGCCGGAGAGGTAGAACGTCTCGCGGTCGCGCAGGTGGTCAATGCGCAGATAGTCCAGCGTTTCCTCGACGGTATCTATGATCTTCTCGCGGGGCCAGCCCAGATTTTCCAGCCCGAAAGCCACTTCATCGAGCACGCAACTGCCCATGATCTGCTTCTCGGGGTCCTGGAGCACCGTGCCGACGATGCGGGAGATATCGGCTAATTTCATGCTGGTAGTCTCTTGACCGTAGAGGAGGACGCGACCGCGGAGGTCGCCCTTGTAACTGCGGGGGATGAGGCCGTTGATGCAGCGCATCAGGGTGGTCTTGCCGCAGCCGCTGGCCCCGGCCACCAGCAATATCTCGCCGGGCCAGAGTTCAAACGAGATGTCCTGGATGGCCTGGTCGAGGCGAGTGTGATAGCGAAAGGACAGATTCTCGACAATAACAGCAGGTGTATCTGTGGCCAACTGGTTTCCCTCGATCCCGTGCAGGGCCCGGTAGGAACGTCAGGATCATCGTGGCCGAAAAATCAGTACAAATTCTCTTCACAAATCCTCTTACATCATAACCGAAGCCGCCGAAAAGGTCAAGAGGAAGTGTCGGCGTCGCCCCCGGCGGTGCCCCACAGTCCTTCAAACTCCAGCAATAGCCATCCCAGGAATCAAGACATTTGTTGGAATCGCAAACATCGGCCGCCTTAACACAAACTCCTGGTGAATCACAAGTCCCGTTGCTGCAGGAACTGGTAGCGCCAGTCAGCCTTGCTCCCGACTGAACCGCCCCTGCCACCCGACAGCATTTCTTATAATGCGCCCCCGCCGTCCCGCAGGCCGAAAGATCCCCGGTACAAATACCGGGAGCGATGTCTCCATCCGCATCATAATCACAGGATGCCCCTGGCCTATAACACTCATCACAGCGGTCAGCCGTATTACACGAAGCATACTCCCACTCCCATTTCCAAGAGTACCGCCTTTCGCTTCCGGTTCGGCAGCAAATCGGCCAGGCATAACTCCAGGCGGGTACAGCCCCACAATTTGAGGAACCACAACAAAATGCTGGGGGTTTATCCTCCTCGGGGCAGCAAGTTGGACGGCAACCCCCTTGGTCACTACAGGCAAGGTTGGCATTACAAACAGTGCCAGTACAAGTATTAGCAGCAGAAACCTGGTCAGGAAAGGCTAAGAAGCAGAAAAAGGCAACAAGACTGATTAAAAGAACCTTTCTTTTCATAAATCTAAAATTCAAAATTTTTATTTGAAAGTTCTATCTCCTTTCCA